>JAFLJW010000304.1 GCA_022712815.1 Pseudodesulfovibrio sp.
CACGCCGGACGATTACGTCTGGATTCAGGATTACCACCTCATGCATCAGGCTTTTTTTCTGAAAAGTATGGGGGTCAGGCGCAAGACCGGATTTTTCCTGCATATCCCGTTTCCCACACCTGATATTTTCATGAAGCTTCCATGGCGGTGGAAGCTCATCCAGGCCCTGACCGAGTTCGACCTTGTGGGCTTCCAGACCATTCAGGACAGGAAGAATTTTGCAAGGTGTCTCAAAAAACTCATGCCGGAGGCAAAGATCGAGGGGCGAGGGGCCGTGGTCACCGTGGATATGGGCAACCGTCAATTCAGGCTCGGCGCGTTTCCCATATCAATTGATTTCAACCAATTTTCGGAGATGGCCGAAAAACCGGAAGTCGCGCAAAAGGCCTTTGAACTCAAGGAAGCCCTGCGGCATCGCAAGATCATCCTTGGCGTGGACAGGCTCGATTACACCAAGGGTATCCCGGAACGCATCCGTTCATTCCAGACCTTGTTGCGCCGATTCCCCGATCTGAGAGGACGAGTTAATTTCATCCAAATCGCTGTGCCCAGCCGCGAAGAAGTGGATGAATACAAGGAGCTTCGGATCGAGATCGAACAGCTCGTAGGTCGTGTTAACGGAGAATTTTCATTCCCCGGATGGGTGCCGGTTCATTATCATTACAGAAATCTGCCACATGACGAACTTGTCGCCTACTACGTGGCGGCTGACATTGGCTTGGTCACTCCCTTGCGCGACGGCATGAACCTTGTTGCCAAGGAGTATTGCGCCTGCAACACATCGGAAGACGGCGTGCTTGTGCTCAGTGAATTTGCCGGGGCCGCGGCCCAGCTTCAGAATGATGCCTACCTGGTGAATCCCTATGACATGGACGGCATCGCCAAAGCCCTGCATCGCGCCCTGCACTGGGAAAAGGAAGAACGCTGCTCCCACATGACGAAACTGCGTGATCAGATTCGCCGGAACAATATCTACTGGTGGGTAGATTCCTTTCTCCAGGCCGGGTTCTCCAAGACCCTCGGCGACTTCCCGGCGATGGAGAGCGTCCACTTTGACAGGACATAGGAGCATCCTTTTCTCTGACCGATTGAGCCTGCCGCGTCTTTGGGGTAGGCTCTTTTCATGCTGACCCTCAAATGCGCTGACTGCCGCCGCAAGCTTTGGAAATATCACAAGATAGGGAAGGGCGAAGTCCACCGTTGCCACAAGGACCGGATCAAGAAGGTCTGGAATATGGAAGAACGGGATGGAAAGGTCTATTGCCCGTGCGGCAGGGCCGTGGGCATTGATCGCGGCAGCTATTACACAATGGACAAAAAAGCGTTTACCTACAAAGGGACGAAGACGAACAATTAGTTTTCTCCGTCCGCGATCATATCCCCGTAAAAAGCGAAGTTGTTCTTGCCACCGCGCTTGACACGATACATGGCCTGATCAGCGGCCTCCATAAGTCCTTCCACGGTATCGGCATCAGTGGGAAAGACGGCAATACCCATGGATGCGCCGGTATTAACGCGCTGGGCGTCAATGACGTAGTGGGATCGGAGCCGCTCCACTAGCTGACCAGCTATTCCGGCAGCAAAGTCATGGTCTGGCGACTTGGGCAGGACCACGATAAATTCATCCCCGCCTTGGCGATATGTGGTTCCCTGCTGGCCGACCACATAGTTCATGCGCCGGGCGGCACGTACCAAAAGGGTGTCACCAGCTTTATGTCCAAGTGTGTCATTGACTTTCTTGAATCCATCCAGGTCAATGAATAAAATAGCACCCTTGGCTTCGGCTTCCAGAGCCTGGGAAAGCACTTCGGGCAGGGCTTCCTCAAGAGCCAACCTGTTGGGCAGGCCTGTGAGCACGTCCCGGTAGGCGAGCTGGTGGGCACAGTCTTCTTTCTCAGGGTCCCGAACCGTACAGAAGTAGGCATTGTGATCCGGCGAAAAAATAACGTTCCAGTTGAGCTTTTTGTACTTGTCTTTCTTACCCAGAAAACGGAAGGAGAACACTGTGGACCCAATATCCGAGGTGATGAGCTTTTGCATGTCCGCAAGGGCTCGTTCCCGGTCATCGAAATGAATATGCTCCATGAGGTAGTCCCCCTGAAGATCTTCGCGGGAGATACCCGTGGCCCGCTCCCAATGGGTATTGACATCCTCGAACTGGCCGTCCAGCGAGATGACCGCGCACATGTCCGGCGATAGCGAGAGCCATGCGTAGCGTTCAACGTAGAACAGCCGTTCCAGCAGATAGGGGTCATTACATTCATTGATGAGCCAATTCAAATCCATGACTTGTGCTTACAACTTTTGTGGTCCGGTAGCCAGAAAAAAACTGTATTTATGAATCATGGTGTTTTTTTATTTAGGAATAAATCTTGTATTCCCGAGCTTTGGGACAGATAAACAGGTTGACACTTGTCGAAGTGTTCGTGAAAGTGATGGAAACTGCACACCATCGAGCGCGCAGATACTGAGAGAAAAGGAGCCTGGTTTGAAAAAGTTCGTACTTGTCCCCATTGCCTTGCTGGTTCTTCTGTTAATGACTTCCCTGTCCTGCTTTGCCTTGGCCGAGGCTGAAGAGTGCAACTCGATTCCCTGGGGTGACCCCCTGACAACTGTTGAACAGCTCTCCTTTTCCCACGCTGCCGGTGGAATCAAATATTATACTGTCAACAAGGTCGAGGCCTGCGGCATCGCCATGATCGAGGACACCCGTGTGACCTACGGATTCAGCAAAGGCAAGCTTTACACCACAATCGTCGAGATCGACAAAGCCAAAGACATCAAGAACGTCATATCCATTCTCATGGACAGCTATGGCTTGCCCAACCACAAGAAAGAAGATGGATGGGACATCTATCGCTGGGAAAATGACGACCTCAAGATCAAACTCAAGAGTCAGTATTCCACTGACCGCATCAAGATCGGTACGTACTACAAACCGCTGATACCCAAAGAATAACAGTTTATCCGGGTTGAGCGTTTTTTTGAGGAAAATAGAAAAATAGAAAAAGAGAGAAGACGTAGCTATGGCTACGTCTGCGCTCCATTTTCACATTCTGCCTTGCCCTTTAAAAAAAAGTTGCTCAAGCTCGTGACGATGTCTAGTCGTAGACACCCTTAATCATTTGATTTTTCACTTTTTTTACTTCTCATCTTCTCCCTTTATCCTCTGTCATCCAAGTTTTGAATTTAATAAAACTAGAGGAAAAGGTGCTAAATTTGAACACCTTTTTTTGTTCCCTGTTCCAGATGTCAGAAAAAGTAGTGTCATGAATATAAAAAAATCATTCATCTAAAGCACGGAGTCGTGATAGTGGTAAAAGTATCGTTGCATATGCACTAAGGAGGAATCATGAGTCAGACGGATATTCTGTTGGAAGCAGGCACCAATGAGCTTGAAATAATTGAATTCTTTACAAAGGAAAAGATTGGAGAAGAGATAGAAACGCACTATTTCGGTGTCAATGTGGCCAAAGTGCTTGAAGTTGTCGAGGCCCCGGACGGCCTGGAAGGCTCGGAAGCGGCTGCCCACCCGAGTTTCCTTGGAACCATCCCGTTGCGCGACTTGATTCTCCCTGTTGTTGATCTGAGTATCTGGCTTGGTGTTGAGAGGGCTCAGGAAGCCAATGAGCCGATTATCGTGACTGAATTCAATGCCATGATCACTGGTTTCCTCGTTTCAGGTGTGACTCAGATTCACAGGATAAACTGGAAAGACGTCGAGTCGCCCAACAAATATTTTTCAAGCATGCACACCAATTGCATCACCGGCACAGTGAAAATTAGTGAGCATTTTGTTCTGATGCTTGATCTGGAGCAGGTGCTGGCTGACCTTGATGAGTCGGGGAATACGCAGACTACTTTGAGCAGTGTGGTTTCCGAAGAGCGATACCGGGTCCTTATCGCCGATGACTCCACTTCGGTTCGTGACTTGCTGCAACGAAATTTTAGCAACGCCAACTTCGAGGTGGGCGTGGTGGGCGATGGTGCTGAAGCATGGTCCAGACTTTTGACCATCAAGGAAAAAGCCCTGGAAGAAGGCAAAAGTCCCCTTGATTACATCGACGCCGTGGTCTCGGATGTTGAGATGCCACAGATGGATGGCTACACGCTGACCCGCCGTATCAAGGAGGACCCGATCCTCAAGGTGCTGCCGGTAACGTTATTCTCTTCCCTGATCTCGAAGAGCGTACTGCACAAAGGCAAGGCCGTCATGGCCGACGCGCAGGTGACCAAACCGGAATTCAATGGCTTGACAGAAAAGGTCATTGAATTGATCAGGACCTGGAACCCGGAAGCTGCCTCTTAAGAAGTAGCTTCAGTCAGGCATTTCCTGAGGGTGCTGATTCCACAGGAATGGCACATGATCACCGGGGTGTTCGTGCCGTGCAATGCGGACAGAACATCTTTTCTTGCCTTGTGCGAAACCTTGTTGGTGAAAAGCACGACAAAATCAACTTTACCCAATGATTTGGAGATCTTCCTTTCCTTTCCGGTGTAGCATTTGAGTTTGACACCCTTACGAGCGGCTTCGTTCATGTAATCCCGTTTCAGCCTGTCCATTCCGCCAACTAATGCTGCGCACATAGCCTAACTCCCCTCATTGATATTGAAAATCATTTTCAATTACTATGAGAAGGAGAAAGATTTGTCAACTACCATTTACTCTATTTTTTTCTTCGGGTGAACGAATGGGTGATAGAGTCAGGATTATTCCTGGTTATTACCGATTCCACGAGACATGATTTGTAGTTAAGGCGAACCTATAGTCGGGGCTATAAAAGTTAAGGGGCTGTCCTCCAGGTGAAGTCGGCAGCTAATTATCGGCAATTATCAGAGTTATTTCTCATCCACGGGTTCCCATGATTCACCTTCGGGATCGACTTCGGGCAGAGCGCACGATTTGGTATCGACCACGCGGTTGCCCTTGCCCTTGTCCTCCAGGGCGTGAATTTTACCGATCACGACATTGACGTTTCCGCCGAGGAAAATCTGGCCTTTGATGCCGATGAAATCGTCAAGCTCGGTCCAGGCAAAGGTGTTGGCAGTGGACTTGAGAGCTTCAAACGGATGGCAGTAGAGAGCATAGCGGGCCTCGCCACGGACACGGTTGTTGGCGAAAAATCCCCGTGAGCCGGTCTGGATGATGCCGCGGGCCTGAAGCCCTCCCCCCATGACCACGTCGTTGCAGGTTGCCACGATATCGTTGGCGTACAGCAACATGCCGGTGGAGGCCTCACCTCTTCCTTCGATCCGGTTGCCGGTGATGGCAATGCGGTTGTTACGGCTGAAATCCGCGCCACCACTGGTGTCGAAATACCAGCCGGCCACGATGCCGTTCGGTCCGTATTTGTTGGGATGGGGGATGCCCTCTTCGGCAGTAACGATGCGGTTGCCTTCTATGGAAATCGAACCTTTTCCCTTGGGGCCAAGGACGTTGTCCAGTATCTCGATACCGTTTCTGGACGTGCGGTTGATGATGTTGTCTTTGACCGAGATTTCCGCCCCCGAGGTCCAGTCGATCATGACGCCGTACCCGGCTGTCTCGTCCGGCTTTTCGTTTTCCATGTAAAATCGGTTGTCCACGATCTTGATGGTCCCGGTGGCAGCTCGTTTGAGCCGTTGTTTGGGGTGGTCGAGCCGATTGCCAACCACCACGCCTGCCTGAAAGGAAAGGGTGTCGCCCTGAGCCCATGTGATGTTGATATGTTGCGGGCGCACTTCGGTAACGGTGCAACCCCGGAGATCCAGCCCCCCGATAAAGGGGAAATGAAGGGGAGTTCCCTTGGCTCCGTCAAAACGGATGAACTGCACGGCCACGATAGGCCCTTTTTCGGCGGGTGGCGCACCTTTGACCGGCAGGGGTGAATAGAAGGTCCAAAAGCCGCCGGAAATCAAAGTGGTGGGTTCACCCACGCTGTCCACTTCGCCTTTGATACGGACATTTTTTGTGATCTTCACCCGCCCGTCCGGGCCGAAGTTGAAGCTACCCCTGAGCAGGACGGACGCGGAGTTGTCAACGGCGGTCTGGACATTCCTGATATCCTGATCCGGCTGGCCGGTTCCGACTACCGTGACCTCTTTTGCCCTGGCCGGGAGCACGAGCAGAAGCACGACGAACAGGGCAACGAAAAGACGGCGCATGATGCCTCCGAAAATTAAGGCGTAGTGATTGCAGGGGAACATGGAAAGGAATTTACATGTTTTGCGGGAGTTTTACAATTGGCATCACAGGGGGTGTCATGATGCTACTGATTTGGCGTATGGATCAATAATGGTCAACTGCGTTTGCAGCTACCCACAGGGCGATTCATTTTTGCCAATACTCTTTTATGAATGATTTTGGAATCTTGAAAAATGGACATAGCTAAAATGCAGGCAGGAGGAAAGCCCGTGTCTGCGGAGAAAGATTGGCGACAGCCTGTGCTCTGTAAAAGGAACCGTGATGCGTGGAGCGGATAAAGGGAGCTTTGATCCGTCGATTCGCCAGTGGCGGTTTGGTTGATATTTTTTCTGTTTCAACCAGATTCGATTCCGTGATAAAATCCGTTTGGACGATCTTATTCCGCTGACGGAGTCACGTCTTCGTCCACACTCTCTTCAGCAATGTCTTCGCCATCTTCATCGTTAGTCTGTTTTTTCAACAACTTGCGCTGCTTTTTCTCTTCTTTTTTCTTTTGCTTTGCCAAATCTTTTTGACGCTTTTCGAATTTGTAATTGCGCTTGGCCAAGGGGCCTCCTTGTTGAATGGTTGTTTTCCGGCCAATGGGCCGCAAAAAAAGAAAGTGCCCATCTCCCGAAAGAGAGACGGGCACCGGATGCCGAATTTACGGCTTGATCGCGGAAACTACCAGCGAGGGCGTTCCACGCGGGGCTTGGCTTCGTTGACCTTGATGTTACGGCCACCGAAGTCTTTGCCGTCCAAGCTCTCGATAGCTTCGAGGGCGCCAGCGTCTTCCATCTCCACAAAACCGAAGCCACGGGGGCGACCGGTCTCACGGTCCTCAATCAGTTTAACGGAAGTCACTTCGCCAAAGGCTTCGAAAGCAGCGCGGACTTCGTCTTCGGTAACGGACCAGGGCAGGTTGCCGACATACAAATTCTTGGACATTGAAAATTCTCCTGAAAATAAAGTGATAAAACCATGATGCCCGTGCATCAACAAACAAAAAGAAGCAGCGGACAAGATGCGTACGCTGCTTCTCGATATACCTGTTTCAATTCAAACCAGCGCCGGCCAACATAGACCGCGCCTCCACGGGTGCCGCTGGTGTAGTGAAATGCACCGTTTGCCATTAATAGAGAAATGTCAAGACATATTATTGATGATGATATCTTTTTATCCGTCAATTTTGAAAAAGTTTGGAGGTTGCCCTCCGGACGGAGAAGCCTTTGGTTTCGCAGATCTTTTATATTGACCTTTTATAACTTGGCTTCGACCTGTTGCCTTTAAAATAAAGAAAAGAGTACGATGAAGTGTAAAAAAATTATAATTAGGGGGGAGTAAGGCTATGCGTCTCAGAACTCGAATGACGTTGATGCAGGTGGTCACGGTCACAGTCGCCATCGTGGTTCTTTGTTGGCTTTTTGTTCAGCAGATATCAGATTATGCCAAAACCGAGATGGAAACATTTCGTCAGGAAACTCTGGCCGAGGAAAAGCAGCAACTCAGGGATTTTGTCCAGATGGCAACCGGGACAATTGATAGCTACTACAAACGGTCGCAGGATGTGGAGGCCCTCAAAAAGGCCAAGTTTGACGATCTCAAACGTGTGGTTGATGCCGTGTACGGCCAGGTGGAACTATTTTACAATACCAACAAGGACGTCATGTCCGAGGCCGAACTTCTTGAAGGTCTGACCGCTATCATCGCTCCGGTTCAGTATGACGGCTCCAACTATCTATGGGTTAATGATCTGGACAGCATAATGCTTGTTCATCCATCGCCTAAACTCGCTGGCAAGGACCTGAGCCGATATCAGGACAGTAAAGGCAATTTCATGATTCGTGACATCGCCGAAATCGCCCGAAAGGACGGTACTGGCATGTCTACCTATTGGTGGGCCAAGCAAGGTGAAACTGAGCCAAAGCTTAAGATATCCTACGTTCGTCTGCTCCCGGAAGCCGGTTGGGTCCTCGGAACCGGTGCGTGGATCGAGGATGTGACTGCTGAGATGAAGGCCGAGGCCTTGGCGCAAGTTGCCAAGATGCGGCTGGCAGATGGAAATTATTTTTGGGTCAACGATCTTGAACCCCGGATGCTCATGCATCCGATCACGCCCGCATTGAATGGCGAGGTTCTTAGCGGATTGAAGGACACTAGGGGCAAGCTGTTCTTTAAGGCCATGGCAAATATAGCCAAAGCCGAAGGCCAGGGCTACGTGGACTATAACTGGGGCAAGCCAGGTCAGAATGGAGATTTCCCCAAGCTTTCCTACGTCCAGCTATTCGCGCCGTGGGGGTGGGTCGTCGGTATGGGCGTGTATATTGATAACATTGATGCGGCTGTGGCCGTCAGGCAGGCAGCCTTGGACCATACGGTTCACGACATGATTGGCATGGTCACTGGCATTTCCCTGTTGCTCGCCCTGCTTGGTGTGGCTGCGGGCTACTTTGGCTCTCGGTCCGTAACCAACACCATTGGCGGAGAACCTGTTGATATCGCTTCTATCGCGGCCCGGATATCCAGTGGTGATCTCACCATCGCCTCTTCGGGTAACGGGAATGGCGGGGCTGAACTCGGTATTTTGAAATCCATGAAAGACATGGCCGGCAACCTGCGCGGTGTGGTCGGCGAGGTCCAGTCTGCCACAGACAACGTGGCTGCGGGAAGCGAGGAGTTGTCCGCTTCGTCCGAAACCCTGTCTCAGTCCACGGTGGAACAGGCCGCATCCATTGAAGAGGTCTCGGCATCTCTGGTGGAAATTGTGGGTTCCATTCGCAAGAATGCAGATAATGCGGATGCCACCAGCCGAATTGCGGATGCCACCAGCAATGAAATAAAGTCAGGCGAGCATGCAGTGAAGGAGACCGTGAAAGCCATGCGTGAAATTGCCGGTAAGATTGTCTTTATTGAGGAAATTGCCAGGCAGACCAACCTGCTGGCCCTCAATGCCGCCATCGAAGCCGCTCGGGCGGGTGAACAGGGCAAAGGATTTGCCGTTGTTGCAGCCGAGGTCCGCAAGTTGGCTGAACGCAGCGCAAGCACGGCTCAGGAAATAAGTGAGATGTCTGCTTCCAGCGTGGAAGTGGCCGAAAAAACTGGCGAGATGTTTACCCGGTTGACCCCGGAGATTGGCAAAACTGCTGACTTGATCAAGGAGGTAGCTGTCGTCTGCGCAGAGCAGAGCCATGGCGTGTCTCAGATTGAGCGGGCCATGGGGCAGTTGGATTCAGTTATCCAGCAAAATGCCCAGGCCTCTGAAGAGATGGCTTCCACCTCGGAGGAGCTGGCAAGTCAGGCCGCTGCGTTGCAGGATGCCATGCGGTATTTCCGTGTGGATGGGGAGGAGCGGCCCTCGATTTACGAGCAGTCAGCACCGATTCTTGAACTGCCTGGAGGGCGAGGGTGAATTTAATCGTTATTAGCGGCTGACAACACTCCCTTCGAGGGAAGGGCGCTGTTGTTAAAAATTCTTATCTAAAAAAAAGGGCTCCCAAATGGGAACCCTTTTTTATTTTGCAATCTGAAAGGTCTAGTCTTCAATCACAGTCGCTTTTTTGATGAACACCGGCTCGACCGGAACATCATCATGAAAACCATTGCGGCCAGTGTCCACTGCTTTGATTTCATCCACAACCTCGATTCCCTCAACAACCTTGCCGAATACGGCATAGCCCCATCCCTGGGAGGTCTCACTGGAAAAGTTGAGAAAATCGTTATCCTTGATATTGATGAAGAACTGGGAAGACGCGGAATGGGGGTCCTGAGTGCGGGCCATTGCCAAAGTGTAGCAATCGTTCTTCACACCATTGTTGGCCTCGTTCTCGATGGGATCACGTGTGGTCTTTTCCTTCATGTCTTCATCCATGCCACCGCCCTGAACCATGAAGTTGCTGATAACACGGTGAAAAATAAGGCCATCGTAAAAGCCGTCTTCAACGTACTGCTGAAAGTTTTCCGCAGATTTGGGGGCCTTTTCAAAATCGAGTTCGATAACGATATCGCCCATGCTGGTTTCCATTTTGATCATGATCTACTCCTTTGTGCCGAAAAATATCCCCGGCGTGATGTCAATGTATCCCTTCATGTATCAAAGGGAAGGCCAACTGGCAAACATGAGAGGTTTACCCAGGGTCGAGCATAAGATATGTTGTTTTTCATGGATTCCAGCACTCTTTTTCTTCACGCCGTCCGCCACCATCAGGCAGGTGATACCCAAAAGGCAGTCACCATGTACCGCGCGGTGCTGAACAGCGATCCGGGCAACGGGAATTGCGCCCTCTATATGGGACTTGCACTGCAACAACTCGGGGAGATGGCGGAAGCCAAAATATCTTTTCAGAATGCAGTTCGCTTGCTGCCCGGCGACCCGGACGCGCTAAACGGGCTGGGGGCTGCCTGCTTCGGACTTGGACAGCTCGAAGAAGCAAAGACAGCCCACTTGACGGCACTTGAAGTCGCCCCAAAATCCGCTGAAGCCCTGAATGGGCTGGGTAATATTCTTCTTTCCCAAGGCCGGACCGACAACGCGATCGAGAGTTTCAAAAAAGCCTTGGTCATTGCACCGGACTCTCCGGACACCCTAAACAATCTTGGCGTCAGCCTGAAAAAT
>JAFLJW010000309.1 GCA_022712815.1 Pseudodesulfovibrio sp.
TTGCAGGACAAGTTCACCGCCTTTGGTGTCACCTGCGTACTCGCACTGGGCATGGTCCTCAATCTGGCCGTGGTGCTTGGTACGGTGCCGCCCAAGGGCGTTGCCATGCCGTTCATCAGCTATGGCGGCTCCAGCCTGACCGTCTCTTTCATCTGTGCTGGCATCCTGCTCAACTTGTCCCGGAGGATGAAGGCATGACACTGAAAAAAGTCATCCTCACCACCGGCGGCACCGGCGGTCATATCTTCCCGGCACTGGCCGTGGCAGGGGAGCTGAAAAAGCGCAATCCCGACGTCAAGATCCTCTTCATGGGCGGCTCCGGTCCCGAAGGAGAGCTGGCCCGGAAACATGGTCTCGAATTTTTGGAACTCCCGGCCAAAGGCATTATGGGGCGCGGACTGTCCGGTCTCGTCACCGGCGTGGGCTGGCTGGGCAAGGGCGTTCCCAAAGCCGTGAACGCGGTCAGGAAATTCGGCCCTGATGTCGTTATCGGCTTTGGCGGTTACGCAGGATTCTGCCCGGTTTTGGCGGCCTGTCTGCTCGGTATTCCGTCTGCAATTCACGAACAGAACTCCGTTCCGGGCGTGACCAACAAGATACTCGGCAAAATGGTCAAGCGAATTTTCCTGAGCTTCCCGGATACCTTGAGCGTGTTTTCGTCAGCCAAGGTCGTCCTGACCGGCAATCCGGTCCGGTCAGGGATTATCAAGGCAGCCGAAAAACGCGAAGGCCGCACCACCGGCAAGCGTATTCTCGTACTCGGCGGCAGTCAGGGAGCACGGCCCATCAACGATGCGATCATAGAGGCCCTGCCCGTGCTTATGGAGGCCGGTGTGGAACTGGTTCATCAGGCAGGCAGGCTCGATTTTCAGCGGGTCCGCGCATCGTATGAAACGACCAAGGCAGACCCGGCACAGGTGAAGGAATTTATCGAGGACATGGGGACCGAATACGCCGCTTGCGATCTGGCAATCTGCCGGTCCGGGGCGACCACGGTTTTTGAAATTGCGGCGGCAGGGGTTCCGGCCATTTTCGTGCCTTTCCCCCAGGCCACCCACGACCATCAGACAATGAATGCCACGGCCATGTCAGACATCGGTGCGGCGCAGCTTCTTCCTCAGGAAGACCTGACCGGAGAGGGGCTTGCCGCCACTGCCCTTGAACTGCTCGGGAATCCCGCGCGGTTAAATGACATGAAAAATGCAGCCCGTTCCTTTGCAAAGGAATTCGCGGCTACGGATATAGCAGCAGGCCTTGAGGCCATTGCCGCATAAGGCTGAGGAGTAATTATGGCAGCAGCACAAGGACCATTTCTGAACATCGGCGGCGAATCCTGCCCGGCCATGCGCTCTCGTGTGAACAGAATCCACATGGTAGGCATCGGCGGTTCCGGCATGAACGGTATCGCGGAAGTGCTCATCAACATGGGATTTACTGTGACCGGCTCGGACATGGCCGCCTCACCGTCCGTCAAGCGGCTTGAGAAGCTCGGAGCAAATGTCTTCATCGGTCATGGAGCCGGCAACCTGGGCGAAGCTGATGTGCTCATCAAATCCACGGCTATCCCGGACAAAAACCCGGAGCTTGCCGAAGCTCGCAAGCGTGGTATCCCGATCATCCCACGGGCCGAGATGCTGGCCGAACTGATGCGGTTGCGGACCGGTGTGGCCATTGCCGGAACCCACGGGAAGACGACCACCACCTCCTTGCTGGCGACTATTTTTACCGAAGCCGAGTATGATCCCACCGTCATCATCGGCGGCAAGCTGAATACTTACGGTTCCAACGCCCGTCTCGGCGAGGGCGACTACCTCATTGCCGAGGCCGACGAATCAGACGGATCGTTCCTGCTTCTGTCCCCGATCATCACCGTGGTCACCAATGTGGACAAGGATCACATGGATTTCTATCAGAACCAGGACGCCATTGATGCCGCGTTCACCCAATTCATGAACTCCATTCCCTTTTACGGAATGAACGTGATCTGCGGCGATGATGAAGGCGTTCAGCGACTCCTGCCCGGCATCAAACGCCCTTACCTGACCTATGGTGTGGGGCCAAAAAACAAGCTGCGCGGAGAAATCACCAGCTCACATCTGCGAAGCCTGTTCAAGGTTTATCTCGACGACGAATTGTGGGGTGAAGTGACCGTGGCTCAGCCTGGCACGCACAATGTGCTCAACGCTCTGGCCTGCATCGGCGTGGCTTTGGAAGCGGGACTGGACAAGGAAGACATCATCAACGGGCTGGCGAATTTCAAGGGCGTTGGGCGCCGTTTCGAGCACAAGGGAGAACACAAGGGAGTGATCGTCATTGACGACTACGGTCATCATCCGGCAGAGATCATCGCCACTCTGACTACTGCCAGAGAGTGCTACCCGAATCGTCGCCTCGTGGTCGCCTTTCAGCCCCATCGCTTTACCCGGACCCAGGCCCTGTTCGGTGAATTTTGCAAGGCGTTTGTGGACGCTGATCTCCTGATGCTCACCGAAATCTATCCGGCCAGCGAATCGCCCATTCCCGGAGTGAGCGGATTGTCCCTGGCTCAGGGCATCAAGCAGGTATCGGAAACCAAGGTCCAGTTCTTCCCTGATTTCGACGCTCTGGAAAAACGGTTGAAAGATACCCTGAAACCCGGCGACTTGCTCATGACTCAGGGTGCAGGTTCTGTCTGGCAGATCGGTGAGAACTGGCTCAACCAGCCGGACGAGGAAGATGAAATTTTGAATGAAACGGCTGACCGAGAGGTTGATGAAACCGCAGAGCAGGGGAAACAGGCGTGACACTTGAATTGATCTCAAACCCATCGCTCGCCGAGCGTACCACCTTGAGGCTTGGCGGCACCGCCGAGGTCGAGGCCGTGGTGCGTGATCGCCGGGACCTTGATGGGCTGGGTGATTTTCTCACCAACCAGACGCTCAGGCCTTTTGTCCTTGGCGAAGGGAGCAACCTGATCGCCTCCGATGGTCAGCTCGATCTCGCCCTGATCCGGGTGGACACACCCCCCGGACCGGAGCGCATCGAAAAGGTCGAAGACAAGCTCATCGTCCGTTGCGGTGCCGGGCAAAGGCTGCCCGGTTTGCTCGGCTGGGCGCAAATGGCAGGTCTGACCGGGCTGGAAGGTCTGACCGGTATCCCTGGATCGGTTGGTGGCGCGGTCGCCATGAACGCCGGTTCCTACGGGCTTGAATTCGGCGATTTGATTACCCGCATCCAGTTGTGGTCGCCTGCGCAAGGGATCTTCTGGCTGAACGCCGACCAATGCGTTTTCTCCTACCGGCATTTTTATCCCGGTACCCATGGCGGTAAATGCCTGATCTGGGAAGTGGAACTGGCACTGACCGAATCCACACCCGGAGCCGTGCGCAAGGTCATGCAGGAAGTCTACAAGAAAAAGAAAGCCACCCAGCCCGTCACGGCCAAAAGCGCGGGCTGCGTATTCAAGAATCCCGAAGGCAAGTCCGCTGGCATGTTGCTCGATCAGGCTGGCATGAAGGGACTAAGACTCGGCGGCATGGCCTTTTCCGACATCCATGCAAATTTTCTGATCAACGAGGGTAACGGCACCAGCAAGGATGCTCTCGCCCTTATCGAGCATGGCCGCACTTCGGTCGTTGAACAATTCGGCACCAATCTGGAACTGGAGGTCATTGTATTGTGAGCACCCTGACCATGGGCAAACAGAGCCGCCTTAACCTCGGCGGCAAGCGCGGCAACTCCATTCGGCGCACAAAACGCAGTTCCACAGGTCCCCTGACCGGGGCCGGACAGTTTGTGATGCGCATCATCATGACCCTGCTGACCCTCTCCTTTGTCGCCGTTCTCGGCGTGGGGCTGCTTTACGGCTACCGGTTCATCACCTCGCACCCCTATTTCAATCTAAAAGAAATCCATGTCACCGGCAATAACCGGCTTAGTTACGGCGACATCCTGAGCAGCGGAAAGGTCAGCCTCGGCCTTAATTGCCTTGATATGAACGTGGGTGAAGTGGAAGAGAATCTTTTTGCTAATCCGTGGATTCAGTCCATTGTCGTGCGTCGCGAATTTCCCAACCGGCTGCGCATCGACGTGGTTGAAAAAGTCCCTATGTTCTGGCTGCGTCAGGGTGACGGGCTGTACTTTGCCGATAATACAGGCAAGGTAATCGCCCCCATGCATCCGGGCGAAATTTCGTCTCTGCCGGTTCTCGAGATAGCCGACGACCTCGAAGACGGTTCTGCCGTACTCGCTGGTATCCTGAAGAAAATTGACGAGAAACAAACGCCGTTCACTCAGGCGCAAGCCGCCTGGATCAAGTTGACCAGTGCTCATGAAGTGGAAATTTTTCTGGACGGTCCGGGTTTGACTATCCGGCTGTCCATGGACCGCTGGGAAGTTCAGCTTGAACGTCTCAAAGTAGTCTGGCGCGACCTGATGCGGCGCGGCGAATTCAAAAGCGCGGCCATCATAGCGGCCAGCGGCGAAAAGATTTGGGTAAAGAAGCGTCCTGCAAAAAGCTAGGCGTATGAAATATTACAGGGAACTTTAGAGGAATAGAGGAGATATTTATGGCCAGAAACGATCTCATTGTGGGTCTGGACGTTGGCACCACCAAGATTTGCACCGTAGTGGGTGAAGCAACCGAGAACGGTGTTGACATTATCGGTATAGGCACCTCTCCCTCCACCGGGTTGCGGCGCGGCGTGGTCGTCAACATCGAAAAGACGGTCCAGTGCATCAAGAAATCACTTGAGGATGCCGAGCTGATGGCTGGTTGCGACATCCGCACCGTCTATGCCGGTATAGCTGGCAGCCACATTCAGGGCTTCAACTCGCATGGCGTTATCGCTGTGAAGGGCGGCGAAGTCACTCAGCGAGACGTGGACCGTGTCATCGAGGCGGCCAAGGCCATCGCCATTCCCATGGATCGCGAAGTGCTGCATACCCTGCCGCAGGAATTCATCGTGGACGACCAGCGCGGCATTACCGATCCGCTGGGCATGGCCGGTGTGCGGCTGGAGGTCAAGGTCCACATCGTCACCGGCGCGGTGACCTCGGCCCAGAACATCATCCGCTCCTGCAACCGTTCAGGTCTTGATGTCTCGAATATCGTCCTGGAATCGCTCGCCTCAAGTCAGGCCGTGCTCTCCCCTGAGGAAAGGGAGATCGGCGTTGTCCTGGTGGATATCGGCGGCGGCACCACGGATATAGCGATTTTTTCCAAGGACTCCATCAAGCATACCTCGGTCCTGGCGCTGGGTGGACACAACCTGACCAACGACATCGCTTATGGATTGCGCACGCCCATGATGAGTGCTGAAAAAATCAAGATGGACTTTGGTTGCGCCATGGCCGCCCTGATTACCTCCGATGAGATCATCGAGGTCCCCAGCGTGGGCGGGCGTGAATCGCGCAAGATGAGCAAGCATGTGCTGGCGGAAATCTGCGAGCCGCGCTGTGAGGAAATCCTGGCATTGGTGGATCAGGAGCTTATCAAATCAGGCTTCAAGAACATGGTCGCGGCGGGCGTTGTCCTTACGGGCGGCACTGTCATGATCGACGGCATGCAGGAACTGGCCGAGCAGATTTTTGATCTGCCGGTTCGGGTCGGCATACCCGGAGAAGGCATCGGCGGTCTGGCAGACGAAGTTCGCAGCCCGCAATACGCCACTGCGGTAGGCCTTCTGCTCCACGGAGCAGAGGAAGAAGGCCGCCACAGGGTCCGGCCCTTCAAGATTCGTGACGATTCCGGCTTTGACCGCATCCTGTCGCGCATGAAGAAGTGGTTTACGGACATCGCTTAGAAAATGAGGAAATGAGGAAATTGAGGAACGTTTTTTAACAGGGAACGTGCAACAAGAACCCAGTATTTTTTCTTCTGGCAAGGAAATGGAAGAAAAAAGAAGAGTTTTCAGGAGGAAGACACATGGAATACTTTGAAATCGAACACGACAGCAACGCCAGAATCAAGGTCGTCGGATGTGGCGGCGGCGGTGGCAATGCGGTCAACAACATGATTCAGTCGGCACTCAAGGGCGTCAAATTCATTGTCGCCAACACCGACATTCAGGACATTCACAAGTCCTTGGCCGAGCACAAAATCCAGATTGGCGAAAAGCTGACCAAAGGCCTTGGCGCGGGTGCCAACCCGGAGATAGGCCGCTCTGCCGCCATGGAATCCGTGGATCAGATTCGTGAGGCCCTTGACGGAGCCGACATGGTCTTCATCACCGCTGGCATGGGCGGTGGCACCGGCACCGGCTCTGCGCCTGTCGTGGCCGAAGTAGCCAAGGAAATCGGTGCGCTGACCGTTGGCGTGGTGACCAAACCATTTTATTTTGAAGGCAAACGCCGTCTGGAACAGGCCGAGGCAGGCGCAAAGGCCCTGTCCGATGTGGTGGATTCCATCATCACCATCCCCAATGACCGTCTGCTGCAACTGGCCGCCAAGAAAGCATCGTTCTCGGACATGCTCAAGAAGGCCGATGAGGTCCTGTACTACGCGGTCAA
>JAFLJW010000172.1 GCA_022712815.1 Pseudodesulfovibrio sp.
CTCGATTTTCTGTTCCAGAAACTGTTTGTCCTTCACCCCGTTGACACGAAGGCCGTAAGCCACGTTCTCGAAAATGGTCTTGGGAAACGGATTTGGTTTCTGGAAAACCATACCGACACGGCGACGCAGGGAAACCACGTCAATACCCGGAGCATAAATATCTTCACCGTCCAGAGTCATTGCTCCCTGCACTCTGGCCGAGGGTATGAGGTCATTCATGCGGTTGATGCAGCGCAGGTATGTGGACTTGCCGCAACCGGACGGGCCGATGAGGGCCATGACTTGATTTTGCTGAAATTCTATACTGATATCTTCCAGAGCCTGAAAATCCCCATAGTGGAAATCCAGATTGATGGAAGCGACCTTGATACTATTGGTGGAAGCCTCCTCACTACGGTTGCTGAAAGCCCCCGCGGTGAGGTTGGAAGCACTTTTCCTGATGGCGTTGTTCATGCCGTCTAATTCTCCATTTGGAAACAGGTATGCACCGTGCCGACGGACACGACGAATCAACAGTGTTTACTCTGATGGCGTTACGACAACATGACTTGAATGTTACGATTGCGAAACAGAAAAGCCTGAAACATCCTCCAGGTTTTTTTATTTGAGTAGATGACGCAAGATGATACGGTATTCCGTAATTTGCCCCAATAATGATGGGCTCATGAAGTTCAAACTTTTTTTGGTCTGTCTGCTTGCTTCCATGCTGTTGTGGACCTTTGTTTCCCTGGCCGTTGCAGGGGAAATATCCGGGGCATGAACCCGCTAGGGAATGGGAACCGACACCGTCAGGGTGTTCCCTTTGCGTTCGAACCGGGGGGTCAGTTTTTTGGCCGGAGGCGTGCGAAAGTGGACCACCAGACGGAGTCTGTCGGGATGGGAACCGAGCACTATGTGCTTGGCGGGACCGCTCTTGGCCCTGATCACGTTCCGGATTTTCGCGGTCCACAGCTCGCGCAGGTCAATGACCAGCCTGCGGGGATTTGAGAGGTTCATGTAGGTGGTGTCGCCTATGGGTCTGTTCGCAACAATCGTAACCGTGAACCCGGTGCCTGTCTCGTTCAGGCTTATGGATTTGATAATTCCGGTGGCTGGTTTGGCCGTGGGTGCAGGCGTGGGTGCAGGCGTGGGCGCAGGCGTGGGCGCAGGCGCAGGCGTGGGCGCAGGCGCAGGCTTTTGTTCAGGAGCAGGTTTGGCAACGGGTTGGTCCGGGACGACAGCGGGAGGCTGAGCTTCAGGAACCGCAGGAGTTTTCGGCTCGGTCATGGCCTGATCAACAGGAGCCGGTTCAGGTGTTTTTGTTGCCGAGGCTTCAGTGCCGTCAGGCTGAAGCACGGGGAGCACGTTAGGGTCCACAGCCATGCGGATCTGACCGTTTGCTTCATCTTTGGTCACGCCGTTACTGGCGTTCAGGATGAAGGCGATCAGCCCGGCCACGATGAGCATGACGAAGAAAAGAGACCGTTGCGCGGAAGTCCTCGGCATAGATTGTCCTCTGAAGTAAGTAGTCTGCCTAAAGGACATACTGGAAATGGCCTTGAATGGCAAAGCCGGAAGAATATCTGGAAAGATCAGATGTTTTCGTAAAAACTGATGAGATGCCCGGCCACTTGTTTGTCGGACCAGTGTTTTTCCATGAATTCACGGCCTCGCAAACCCTGAAGCTGACAGGCGACGCGATTGTTATTCAAGTCTTGAAGGGTCGCTTCGAGACTCTCTTGATCAAAGGCCGGTACCCACGGCAGTTTATCGGTTCCGGCAAACTCGGCCACTTTTGCCCGGTTCCAGTCATCAAGCCCCGCAATGACAGTCACGCCCTGTGATAATCCTTCCAGACTACTGACTCCGTAGTATCCCTGCATGTGGTCGAACAGGACGTGACACCGCCGCTTGCGGGCAAGACATTCATCGTTTGGTACATCGTCGATCATGTCCACGTCGAGCAGGAGTCTTCGTTTGTTCAGGTTCTTCACGGCAGCCATAAATTCGGTGGTGTTTTTCAGGTCCTTTCTGGTGGGCGAATGGCAGACCAAAAGCGGCCCAGCGTCATCAAATCTCCCCCACATGGGCATGAGTAACGGATCATTGATGGGTACCAGATTGGGTTGCCAGTGCGCCTCTGGTAGTTTTTTCAGCAGGTCCGGCGTGGAAACGAGCAGGTTGGCCCGACCGAGTTTTTCATATTTTTCCTGAAAAAAACAAGGATTGGACCGGAAATCGTGATGGCCGTGATGGTGATGGACAATCTCTTTTCCCTTCATGAAATCAGCGGGGAGGTGGACCCCAAAGAGCTGGTTTTCATCGCAGGTCATGTGAAAATGAAAAATATCAGCCTCGCCCATGAGGATGCTGATCTCCTCCATACCATCCACGCCCAGATCCGGCACATGGAGGTCTTTTTCCCAACAATGGGCGTAGCGCGTCTCAAGGGTGACCAGTCGCGCAGAGTGCTGGCTGTGGCGGTTGATCGCCTTGCAGAACTGGATGGCGGTTCCGGCAGGATCGTTGATGGCAAGCATGAGGATGTTCATGAAACGGCCTTATTTCCCGTATATAACTTCAACATTTTCAAGATAGCTACGGACCTCGGCAGCCAAGAACTTTGCCGTAGCGATGTCTCCGCTCTGTCCGGAGAGTTCAATATCCGCGCCCAAACTGGTCAGCTTGGCAAATCCGTAAGATGTGCCGGTCCCTTTGAGCTTATGACCAAGAAGACGCACGCTTTCATCATCACCGGAGTCTATGGCCATCTCAAGCCGGACAAGGTCTTTCAGGCAGATTCCCATGTAGCGAGGGATAATCTCCTTGAGACTGGGATCAACGACAACTGTGAATTTACTCATACTGCTTCAAATACACCTATTTTTTCTTGGCCGGATCTTTTTCCACTGCGTCCAGTTCTTCTCCCTTGTCGCCGGAGAGATCAAGAGAGTCGAATTCCCCGGAATCAGGCAAGTGGACAGTGAAAATACGCAGGGAATCCAGTCGGGCGGTGGCAGGGTCGAATGAACAATCAAGGACATGACCGCCGCCGGTACGATCATCGGTCAGGAAATGCCAGTGGAAGCCCGGGACGTTGACCCCCTTGGCAAAGGGCGGTGAATAATAGCCGACCAAAGTGCCTTTTCCGGTAAACCGGACCACTACCTGTTGCCTGACCATCTTGGCCAGGGGTTCATATGGCTCGTTCTGTTTGGGAATGGCCCGGGCCTTGACAAAGGAGAATCGGCTATCAATGCGCATGGCGTAGAAGATGTTTTTGGATGGCAGTCCCCGTGTCACGGCTTCGTTCAGATCTTTCAGGCTGGAAATCTTGTCCAGTTTGAGAATGGTGTCTTCCTGAAAAAAAGACACCGTGGCAAAAGGTACCTTGGCGGAATCTGCCGGGATGTCGACCTTGCCTCCGGCAGACACATGGTACGCCGTGCCTTCCAGAACAACCAATTCTCCGTCAAGACCGTTCAGGGTCCCAAGCCCGAAGTCTCCCTGAAACTTGAGGTCATGAAGGGTCATCTCCCCGTCATACAGTCCGGCCAGAAGTGCGTCGATGGTGGAGTATTGGAAGGCCGTGTCGCCTGCCCCGGCCCCGGTGGCAAAGGAGACCGACAGGCAGATGCACAGGAAGAAGATTGAAAATATTTTTGATGAAATTGACATTGGTTCCCCTAATATTTGGTGCCTGCCGAGCCGTTTCCCACATCGTCAAAAAGGGTTTGGCGCAGCCGCTTGATCCATACTTCACCCGTTTGGGTATGAAACATCAGCTTGCGCCCCTGATTGCCACCAATATCCTTGGCGGCAATATCCAACCGGGCGAACTTCAATAACTTTTTTGCCATTTCCACGTTACGCCGTCCGACATTGTAGGAACTGTACTCCAGACCGCGAACTGCGATGCCCGAAGAGCCGCCGAACATCTTGATAACCAGATCACGGCGCGGAATACCGATCTTGTCCAGTGTCTCAAGCATATTTTGCAGGGCAGTGTCCACAAATCGGCAAACCTGAGGCTCATGGCTTTCGTTTTTCTTGGATTCGGAGCTATCGGGCAGGAAGGCGTGGCAAATGGTGCCGATGCCCATCTTTGGAGCGTGCATGGTCACGGCCAGACATGAGCCGAGCACCGTGGTTACCAGTGTCGGTGTCACGCCGATAAAACAGTCTCCTGTTTGCAGGAAGACTTTTGGCAGTCCTTGTCCCAATCCTTTCATACATATCCCGTTTACAGGCTCGGTCAGCCTACTGATCTGGCCAATAGAAGATCTTAATATCTACGCTACCATGGCCTCAGGTCAAGTTAATTGGTCGATTGTATCGCTTTGCAAGTGGGCGGAGATCAATTGGGCCAGTGCCAGTGACACCAGGCACATTCCCACCGCGCACAGGAAGACAATTCGATAGTTGGTAACCCACAATAATCCGCCCATTGCGGGGATGAACACGGCTGCGATATGGTTGATGGTGAACCCCACAGCCATGCCGGAGGCAATATCACGCGGGTCCGCTATTTTTTGGTAAAAGGTCTTGATGGATATGGCGAAATTGAAAAAAATGTTATCCACCACATAGAGCGCCCCGGCTACCAGTGCGCTTTCGGTAAGGGCGTAGCCCAGAAAAACCAGAGTCAGGCTCCCGTACTCCAGACTGAGCACGATTCGTTCTCCGAACCGGTTCACAGCCTTGCCTATAAGCGGGTTGATGAAATAGTTGAGCACGTTGTTGAAGACAAAAAGCAGGGTGATCTGCTGGACCGAATAATCGAATTTTTTCACCAGCAAAAAAACCGCAAAGGCCACGAATATCTGTCGCCGCGCCCCGCTCATGAAAGTCAGGGCGTAGTAAAGCCAGTACTTTTTTTTGAAAACCATCTTCTTGCGCTGGATCGGTATGTCCTCATGGGAAGGGTCGCGGGTCAACGCCCACAAGCCGCAGGCCACGGCCACCGCCCCGAGGATGGCGAACATCTCCGGGTAACCCATGTATTTTACCATTACATAAATACCCCCACCCACAATGATGTTGGTCAGGGCGGAGATGCTGCGCAATCGGCCCATGACCAGTGGGGCCTCGGTGTGGTTGAAGTATTGGAGCGTCAGGGACTGGTTCATGGTTTCAAAATAATGGAACCCGAAGCTCATGATCAAAGTGGTGAAGATGAGACCCGTGGTAGAGGGCATCAGTCCGGTCAGGGCCACACCCAGACCGAGCACGGCCACGGACAGCGCGGCCAGCTTGTGTTCGCGGACAATCAGGATGAAGTAGAGGGCGAGCATGGCCAGAAAACCGGGAATTTCGCGCACGGACTGAACAATGCCGATATCCAGCCCGCTCAGGCCTCCGACATCCACGGCAAAGTTGTTGAGCAGCGTACGCCAGCCCTGAAAGCCGGTATGCGCTCCCACCACAAGCACAAGCAGGAACAGGTACATCCTGCGTTTTTTTAACATATCGTCCATTTCTATAATCCCCTTTTGCGAGAGGCGCACGATAGGACTTTGGCATGCCAAAGATCAAGCAGATAATTGATTCAATTGAGTGAGCGGGGAAGTGGCAGAGGAACCAAATCAAGGGCAGGATCAGTTCAGTAAAAAATTGCCCCGGGGCGTATCGACATGCCCTCAGACTGTTGGCACGCCCTAACGAATGATCAGCCGCTGTGCCGCGCTAAAGCACCTTCGCCTGACAAGCCCGGTGACGATCACCGTGCCTATGGCGGTTGATGCGACAAGCATCAGCATGACGACTATCTGGTAGCGGATGGCGATGAGCGGATCGGTTCCTGACAAAATCTGGCCGGTCATCATGCCAGGCAGGGAGACGAGACCTACAGCCATGAGTGAATTGATGGACGGTATCATGGCCGCTTCGATCGCTCCGCGCAGGATGTCCTGAGACGCTTCCCGGTATTCTGCGCCAAGGGAGAGCTTCATTTCGACCTCGGCCCGACGACTTTTGAGATCGGAGAAAAGACGTTCGAGCGCGATGGAGATGGCGGTCATCGAGTTGCCGACTATCATGCCTGCCAGCGGGATAAAATATTGCGGGGTCCACCATGGTTTTGCACCGACTATGACGCCGGTGACGAGCATGGACACGAGCGTGTAGGAGATGAGCATGGAGATGAAGGTGGGCATGAGAAACGGGATGGAGCGTTCCTTGACCCGGCCCTTGATGATATGAACGGCAGCGGCCACCATACAGGCGAACATGAGCAACACCACCCAACTGACATGGACCTGAAAGATGAACTTGAGCACGTAGCCCATGAGGAAAAGCTGGGCAAAAGTACGGATGGTGCCGACGAGCAGATCTCGACCCAGTCCGAGTTTGTAGACAATGGACGTAATCCCGGCCAGCAGCACGAAACCGAGGCAGAGCGTAAGTTGCAGTGGGCCTATCTCTATGATGGCCGGTGTCATGCGTACTCCAGCCTGCGATCCTTGATGGACACGATCTGGGTAACGCCGTCTGGTGTGGTTTCCGAGTGTGAAATCATGATGACGGTCATGCCGCCGCGCGAAAGTTCAGCAGCTTTTTCGAGCACCACACGCGCACTTTCGGCATCAAGGGATGCGGTTGGTTCATCCATGAGCAGAGCGGCGGGGTTGAGCAGCAGGCTGCGGATGAGACAGACGCGCTGGGACTGGCCCACGGAGAGTGTGGAGGCTTCGGTATCAAGGGTCACTCCGGTCAGGAGAAATGAATCGAGATAAACGGCCAGCACTTCGTCAGGGGGAGGTGTAATGTTTGCGTTGGCCTTGAAAAGGAACGGCAACAACAGGTTTTCGCGGACAGAGACCGGCAGCAGAGTTGGCACCTGCTGAACGTATGCAACAGAGCGGCGCAAATCCGCCGGGACCATCTTCTCGATGGGGGTATCATTGAAAAGTATCTGACCGGACCCGGACTCCTCCAGACGGCAGAGCAGCCTGAGCAATGTGGATTTACCCGCACCGGATGGACCGCGCACGAGCGTGAATGAACCTGATTTGAAAATCAGCGAGGCGTCTTCAAGGATAGCCGGACCGCCGGGATAGGCAAAAGTGACAAGGTCCAGAGCGAGAGACATTGATCGCTACCCTTCATTTTTTTCGAGGTATTCCATGAACTTTTGGACTTCCTCAAACTCGGGGTAAATTTCCAGAGCCTTTTTCAGGTTTTCAATGCAGTCTTCCCGGTCACCACGCTCGAAATAGGCCCGAGCGATATTGTAGTACAGATTTTCGTCATCATCCGTTATCTCCAGAGCGCGGGAGTAGTATTCCACGGCCTGATCGTTTAGCTTGGATTTGCGCAGGTTTATGCCGAACTCGTTGAACAGATGCTTGTGTTCCGGGGTAAACGCGGCATCGAGATGAACTATGCGCTCAAAAAGGTCACCCGCTTTTTCCGGCTCACCGCGCTCCATATAGGTCAGGCCAAGGCCGAAATTGGCCCGGACATTCCCTTCATCGAAAGTCAAGGCGGCCTCGAACTCAAACTGTGCGGAATAGAGCGCACCCTGCTCGCGCTGTTCCTCGGCGCGTTTCACGGTACTGTCAAGCTCCGTCATCTTTGGAAAAACTTCCTGCTGGTAGAACTCAAGCTCCGGGTTGAACCGCTCAAGAAAATCGGCCATCGGCACTTGCTCCTTGAGACCCGACGGGATGTTGTTGTCATTGAGAGGCTGAACCATCACGACACTCAAACCTTCATCACCCAAGTCAGCCTCCTCTGCAAACCAGTAGGCCTTCTGGATGGTCTTGCGCACGGTAGTTCCTGTCCCGACCTTGATAATGGTCTGGGTGGAAAATACGCCTGATACTTTTTCACGCTTTATTTCTGCCGGGATACGGGTAGCCATGGCTTCGTCTGGCATGACTTTTTTTGCGGGTTTGGTTTTTTCCTCAGGCACGACTTCCGACTCAGAATCGGTCCCGTTGTCAAGAACCGCTTTTGGCTCAGGTGCGGCTTCTTTTTCAGGTGTATTCCTGTCTTCAATCATGTCCCTGGCATCCTGGGCGACCATTTCTTCAAGGGATTTGCTTTCTTCTGGTGTCACGTCTTGCCTCTCATTTCGCATTTCAACGGCTGGAAATAAAATCTACACCGCCCTGCAATTGATGGCAACAGTTCTGACAAGTCATTAAAGTGACCTTTCATGCACCTCGTGATTAAATCATCGCCTGCAAGCCCCAGAATACAAGCATCCCGACACTAATCGTCGCCAATACATTTTTTGTCTTCCAGGCCACCAGGACAGCAATGAACGCTGCCACGGCCCGTTCCCAGCCTTCAAAGGAAATAACACTGCTTCCGTGCAAGAACACGGCAGGAACAATGAGGGCCGTCAGCACCGAGGCCGGAATGAAACGGAGCATTCGATGCACGGCATCTGGCAGGGTCAGCTTGTCCATGATCAGGATGAACGAGAACCGGATCAGGAAAGTGCCGATGCCAAGGGCCAGCACCACGGGCCAATAAGTTGTCATATCAACCATCTGACTGCCTCCTTTCCATGACGTATCCTGCCGCGATGCCACTGACCGCACCGACCATCAGGCCGAGATTATACGGCAGCGGGTTGGCGAAAAATGCCACCAGACCAGCCACCACGGCGGCAAAAAGAGATGGCCTGTCCTTCACAGCCGGGACGACCACGGCGATGAAGGTCAGGGGAATGGCAAAGTCGAGATTCCACTGCGGCGGAATAAGTGCTCCCAGATACGCGCCGAGCACGGTCGAGACATTGAAACAGGTCCACATTGTCACAGCCGTTCCAAGATAGTAGAGGGGCTTGTTGATTACCTCGCTGCCAGGCTCCCCGTAACGGGCAACGGAAATGGCATAGGCCTGATCCGTGAGCAGGTAGGCAAGTACGCCTTTTTTCACCGGGTTCATCCCTTTGAAATGAGGCGCGAGGGAAGCCGAATACATGAACATGCGCATGTTGATGACCAGCCCGGTGAGAATGACCACTGCCATGGATGCATGCTCGGCCATGAGCTGAGTCGCCACCAACTGGCTGGCCCCGGCAAAGATGATGAGGGACATGCCGATGGCTCCCCATTCCGGCATCCCCGCGCCAACGCTGACCGCCCCGCAGATCATCCCGAACGGTGCAACACCCAGCGTCAACGGGCTGATCCGGCGCACCCCGGCAAAAAAGGTTGATAAGTTATCGGACAATTCATTTCTCCTTGTGTGACCCTGGCAAACGCATCTAAATCTTTGAATCTCTTATCATTTGAAATAATTACAAATCAGAATGTGAAGCCGCCTTTGGCGGAGTTGTCGAGTGATTTCGCCTCCCGGCGGGCTTAAGGCCGAGGGCCTTAAGAATCCCATGTTGGCTTTGCCAAGAGGTTAGAAAATTAAATAATTTCAAGACTCAACCCAAGGGTTACTGTCTTTTTTTACTCGTATCCCGGTAGCACTAAAACAACTTTACGAGTTGATTTCAGATGCGTCAGCCCTGTTGTGTGACCTGATTACTTTGACACAATCATATCGTCAATGTATCAATTGTCACCATGACAATCTGGCAGCCAGACATTCAAGCCGAAACAGGGCCACGCTACATCGCCATTGCCAACGCCATCGAGGTGGATGTGAAGGCCGGAAAGCTCTCGCCCGGAGCCAGACTGCCCACCCACCGCGACCTTGCGGACATGCTTGGCGTGACCGTTGGGACGGTGACTCGCGGTTACGGCGAAGCTGCCCGGCGCGGACTGCTGCGCGGAGAAACCGGACGCGGCACCTTTATCGGTGGTGAGACCGCAAGCCCCGTCATGTTTCACAGGGAAGAAGTCCTGTCCGGTGTCGTGGACATGAGGATGACCCTGCCCCTGTACGACCAGAACCCGGACCTTTGCGAAGCCCTGCGCCGTATCGCCACGGACCCGAATACGCAGCGACTGCTGGAATATTACCCCTCCTGCGGGCGGCTTGTTGACCGACAGGCCGGAGTGAAATGGATACGAAAATACCACCTTGATGTCCTGCCGGAGAACGTTGCCGTGACCACCGGCGGCCAGAATGCACTGGCCGTGGTCGTCTCCGCCATGTTCAGACCGGGGGATACCATCGCAGTCGAAGGCATCACATACCCCTTTATCAAGACCCTGACCCGTCGTTTTGATGTCAAACTCATTCCAATCGAGCAGGATGAGAACGGAATAATCCCGGAAGCTCTTGACAGGGCTTGCCGGGAGCAACCCGTGCAGGGGGTCTATCTCATGCCCACCTGCCAGAACCCGACCTCGTCCCGCTTGCCGGAATACCGGCGGCAGGAGATCGCGTCCATTGCCCGACGACGCGACTGTTTCATCATAGAGGATGATGCCTACGCGCAGGTGGCCGGGAATCTCGGTATCCCGTTGGCGGCCCTCGCCCCGGAGCGGACATTTTTCATCGCCTCCATGTCAAAGGCCGTGGCTGGCGGCCTCCGGGTGGCCTATCTGGCCTCCCCGCAGGTGCATGCCAAAACCGTTGAACGCGCCCTGTCCGACATGGTCTGGATGGCTCCTCCGCTCATGGCCGAGGTAGCCAGGCAATGGATACTCGACGGCACGACAGACCAGATTATCAAAGCCAAGCGGGAAGAAGCAAGACACCGCATCACCTTGACAAAGAAAGCTCTTTCGGGGCTGGACATTTCGCTTCAGAAAACAGGATACTACGCTTGGCTCAAGCTGCCGGAACCATGGACATCAGGTGACTTCGTGCGCGTGGCCGAGGAAAATAACCTTCTAATCACAACGGATGAGACTTTTGTTGTTGGCCGGATACCGCTCCCTCACGCCGTGCGATTGTCCTTGAGCGGAGCCGCCGATCATGCCACCTTGAGTCGGGGACTTGAGGTGATAAGGACCATTCTTGCCAAGAACTGTCTTGAATCCGATTGATTAAAATCTGATCGTCCTATTATCTCGTGATAATTACTTTTTCATTAAAAATATGCCAATTAAAAATTGTTGAATCAAGGACTTTAACCAATCATGAAGACCAAGGAAGCTTACCGTTGCTCGGACTGCGGAGCGCAAGCCCTGCGCTGGCAGGGACAATGTCCGTCCTGCAAGGAATGGAACACGCTTGAACCCATCACCGTCACAAAAACCAAGGCCAGACCGGTGGGCGCGGCAGCGGCACGGGACAAGCCGCAACAGCTCCACAAGCTTGAAGCCGAGAGCTTTGCATCCCGGACATCCGGCATGGAGTCACTGGACGACCTGCTGGGCAGCGGGCTCATACCCGGTGCGGCCATTTTGCTCGGAGGCGAGCCGGGTATCGGCAAGTCCACCCTGCTTCTGCAACTGGCTGGTATCCAGGCCAAATTAGGTCACATTGCCGTCTATCTTTCGGGTGAAGAATCTCTGGCTCAACTCAAAAACCGCGCAGAGCGGCTCGACCTGCTCATTCCGGGACTGCTCGCCATTGCCACCAACAAGGTCGAGGACGCTCTGGCCGTGCTCGACCAGCCCCAGCCGCCCGGACTGCTTATCGTGGACTCGGTGCAAACCATGGTATCGCCCATGGTCGAAGGCATTCCCGGTTCGGTCAGTCAGGTCCGCGCCGTATCCGCCGAATTGGTGGAAAAGACCAAGAAAACCGGCACCACGCTCATTCTTGTCGGCCATGTTACCAAGGACGGACAGATTGCCGGGCCAAAACTTCTGGAACACATGGTGGACACGGTTCTCTACCTTGAGGGCGACCGCAAGCATTTCTCCCGCATCCTGCGCGTGCTCAAGAATCGATTCGGCCCAAGCGACGAGCTGGTGGTCTTCACCATGAAAGAGCAGGGACTCGAAGTGGTAGCCGATCCCGCCACCTTTTTCCTTGGTGTGCGCGACCCAAGCCTGTCAGGGACGGCCATGACCATGGCGGTGGACGGCCAGCGACCCTTTGCCGTGGAGGTGCAGGCTCTGGTCAGTAAATCTTTCCTGACCATTCCCCGGCGCACGGCCCTTGGCTTTGACACCAACCGCCTCAACCTGCTTCTGGCCGTGCTCGAAAAACGGCTCCGGCTCAACCTCGGCGGGTACGACATCTACGCCAAGATAACCGGCGGTCTCGCATCCCGCGATCCAGGACTCGATCTGGCAGTGATTTCCGCAGTCATGTCCTCATTCTACGACCAGCCATTGCCGGAATCGTCGGTCTATTGGGGCGAAGTGGACCTCAACGGACAGGTCCGCCCGGTGGCCGCCCATGATATTCGCGTCAAACAGGCAGGCAGACTGGGTCATAACCCTATCTATCATTCCGGCACATGTCCGACTCTGGCCGATTTGCAACGACTATTGTTCGGAAAACGAGGATAGACAATGTCTCTTTCCCTGCTTCCATTTTTTGAAAATCATGGTATCATGATGGTCTCTGTGCTTTGAAAAATGAGGTAAAAGGCATATCTTTCACCTTGCACAAGGTGTAAACACTTACGTAAATTACTTTACCCGCAACAATACTACTCTTCAGGAGGACACCATGGCAGATATTCTTGACTGGACAGGCGCAGACACCCAGAAACTGAACATGGATACCTATGAGGACAAGGCCGACGAAATGGCCGCACGACTCCGGGAAGAGACCGGCGCAGGCAAACTTCCCTTCCTGACCATGCCATACGTGGCCGAACTCAAGGAACAACTGGCCGAGATCAAGGAATTCCTGAAAACCTTTGATCACATGCTGCTGCTCGGCATCGGCGGCTCAGCCCTTGGCGCACGGGCGTTGCAACAGGCTTTCTTTCCGCAGCAGGACCAGCCGGGACACACCGGTCCGTCACTCTGGATCGCGGACAACGTAGACGCATACGCACTGGAAGCCTACCTTGCCAAACTGCCGCCCGAAAATACCGTGGTCGTCACCGTGTCCAAATCCGGCGGCACCATCGAGACCGTGGGCCAATACTTTATATTAAAGGAATGGATGCAAAGGCATCTGGGCGACGGCTGGTCCGAGCACATGCTGCTCGTCACCGATGAGAAGCAGGGATTTTTGCGCGGCGAAGCGAACAAATTCAACATCCAGACCCTGCCCGTACCCGATAACCTTGGTGGCCGGTACTCCGTGCTTTCCGCCGTGGGCCTGATCCCGGCCCTGTTCCTGGGCATGGATATTGACGCGCTTTTGGCCGGGGCTTTGGAGATTGCCACACCCCTGACCGACCCGGGCCTGACCGGAGAGGAGTTGTCCAAACACAGCTCCTTCCAGCTCGCAACATGGGGCGCGGCCCTCATGGACAAGGGATTTGAATAGATGATCTTTTTCGCCTCCCTTCCCCTCTGGGCCAGCTTCGGAGACTGGTTCGCCCAGCTCTGGGCAGAGTCCCTGGGCAAGGAAGGCAAAGGCAGCCAGCCTGTTCCGGCCATCGGGGTCACGGACCAGCATTCCGTGAACCAGATGTTCATGGATGGCAAGCGCAACAAGGCATGCCTCTACCTGACCTGCCCGACCCTGCCGGCAGGGCCGAAGTTCCCCTCTGATCTCCCGGACCAGTTCGACTATGTCCGGGGCAAGAATTTCGGGGAATTGGTTCAGGCAGAAGGACTCGGCAACCGTATGGCCCTCTCGGCAAACGGTGTGCCGCTGGTAGAGCTGAAAATGGGCGAAGACGGACCGAAACAGGCAGGCAAACTGATCGCACTCTTGGGTGCGGCCACTATCCTGACCGGATGGCTCATGGGCATCAACCCCCTAGATCAGCCCGCCGTGGAACTTGGCAAACGTCTGGCCAAGGCCCGCATGAACGCGGACGGTCTGGAAGAGGAAAAAGCGGATTTGAACGCTTTCCTCTCGGCTGACAGGGATATACGGGAGTTTTAGGTAGTTGCAAAACCACAGTGTCGGCGGCAGCAGGCCGCTTCAGTTCGTTAAGGTCATATCATGGAGTCTTTTTCTCATAATTCTGGGATTCAGCCTGCTGCTGTCGGTTTTCATATCAAAATATGGCGAACAGACTCTCCTTGAAAAGCAGGAGCAGTTCGGCCTTTTGCTGGCGGAAAATGTCAGCCATCAGGTCTTCACCCGGTTCGTCATGCCCACCGTCATTCGCTACGGGAGCATCAAGCTGAGGAACGAGGAACAGGCAAAGGTCCTGGACGAAGTCGTGCGCTCAACCGTGCACAGCTTCCATGTCTCGTCCCTTCGCATTTATGATGCCGAGGGTATCATCACCTATTCCCTCAACAAAGATGAAATAGGAAACAAAGGCAGCGCACTCTACATGGTGACCCGCACCTGGAAAACCGAAGAATTCAGTGCTGAAATTCTGGCAAAGGTCTCCAAGACGGTTTCATTACTCCGAGTCAATCTCAAACCGGGCAGCATGATGCTCCGGGCGTACTACCCCCT
>JAFLJW010000173.1 GCA_022712815.1 Pseudodesulfovibrio sp.
GAAGGCGAAGAGCTTTCCGGCATGCATGGCGAACGGTGCGAAGTGCGGACCACCCGCGGCCTGCGACAGGCAATTCGCACAGCCCACCAACCAAGCGGACAATTCGAGGTTCAGGCGGTCATGGATGTTACTGTGCTGATCCAGGCCAAGGAGGCCTCAGAGGATGCCAGCCGGGCCAAAAGCGACTTCCTCGCCAACATCAGCCATGAGATTCGTACTCCCCTCAACGTACTGCTCGGCATGCTGCAACTTTTCCAGGAAAAAGACCTTGGCGAAGATATGAATGAAATGGCGGTCTATGCGACAGGCTCGGCCCGAAGTCTGCTGGCACTCCTGAACGACATCCTTGATTTTTCCGTGCTTGAAATCGGAGCCATGACCCTCGACAGACAGGATTTCAATCTGGCCGAGATCATTGAACTGGTGGCCATACCATACCGGGTGGAGGCGTATAAAAAAGGGGTGAAGCTGGACTTCTTCATTGACGAAGCCCTGCCGAAGATCTTGAAGGGAGACCCGCGAAGAATCCGGCAGGTTATTTTTCACCTGATCGGCAACAGCGTAAAATTCACGGACAAGGGAAGCGTTCGGATCGAGGCCATGTTACTGGCCAATACCGTGCGTGAGGGGCAAGGCAAGATTGCTGTTATTGTCTCCGACACCGGCATCGGCATTACGGAAGACCAGACGACCCAGATTTTCGAGCCGTTCCATCAGGCGGACGGGTCGCGCACCAGACGGCACGGCGGCACCGGTATCGGTCTTGCCCTGGTCAGCGAATTCGTGGCCGTCATGGGTGGCACAATTGCGATCAACTCCGAACCGGGACAAGGTACGGAAGTTCTCTTTACCGTGGATGTCGGTATTGGTTGAAACAAGAAAAAGTCTCATTTTACCGACCCTTTTCAGAATACCTCCCTATATGGTATCCACCGCACCAAGAGGCAGCAGTATGACCAATTTCCGCAACAGACTTCCACAATTGATCCGGGAACCCGAGATCCCTGCCGACTTGCGTGAAGAATTCAAACGTGAACTTACCTGGGCCAACTCCCGCAGGCTCAAATCCATCTCCTGGCTCATTCTCGTAACTCTTGTCTTTTTCATGATCGCCGACTACTTCACCGTCGGACGGACCGCGACCCCCCTGGCACGCGAGATCTGGCTCGGCATCATCATCATGCGCCCCTTTGCGATGGCTACCTGCGTAATTTTTCTCTGGTTGTTCGGCCCGTTAAAAACCATTGATGACATCAAACCCAGGCATTACTGGGTCTGGCAAGCCTACATCTATTTCTTCCTCGCCTACACCTCCATCATCGTGGGCTACATGTTCCCGCTCAAAGATAGCATCGGGCCTATCTATATTTTCATGTTCGGACCTGCGGCATTCATTGCCATGACCACCCGGCAGGTTGTCACTCTCCTGGCAATTGGTATGGCATCAATTACCGGGACACTGTACGCCTTCGCTCCTGAAACGGCCCCCATCAAATACCATCTGATCAATTCCTGTATCATTGCCTGGGGGTCTTTTTTCGTAGGTCATGTAACTTATGCCAGCAGTTTTCGGGATTTCATGAACCGCAAACTCATCGAGGTAAAAAACAACCAGCTCAATAAAGCCCGCAAGGCCGCAGAAAAGGCCAATCGGGCCAAAAGCGACTTTCTGGCCGCCATCAGTCACGAGATACGCACGCCCATGAACTCCATCCTCGGCATGACCGAAATAGCCCTGCATACCCCGCTCAATAATGAGCAGCGCGACTACATCGACACAGCCCGTGAATCCGCCCTGCATCTGCTTGATGTAATCAACGACATCCTTGACTTCTCCCGCATCGAAGCACGAAAACTCCGGCTTATCTCCGCCCATTTCGACCTGCCTGCGGTGCTTCACGCAACGGTCAAGACGGTCAGGCTTGAGGCCGAGCAAAAAGGGGTGACCCTTGATCTTGAAATCATGGATAACACGCCTCGTTTTCTCAAAGGAGATCCGGGCAGGCTCAGGCAAGTGCTCATCAACCTGCTCAACAACTCCATCAAATTCACGAACAAAGGAGCTATCCGCGTCACTGCCGGACCGTGGGAAGGGGTCAAAAATGACCCGGAGAGACCCATCAAGCTGCAATTTTCGGTCAAGGACTCAGGCTCCGGTATTCCAAAAGAAAAAGCCGAATCAATCTTCGAGGCATTCATTCAAGGAGAATCCGGGGCCTCCCGTACAATCGGCGGCTCAGGATTGGGTCTTGCCATCTGCAAATATCTGGTCAACCTCATGGGCGGCGATATTCGTCTGGAATCGAGCTCGAACAAAGGCAGCGAATTCATCTTCACCGTCCGCTTTGCACAGGGCGACCCGGAACGGGCCACCGAATCCGACATGATAACCTCGGCCTGGGCCCTTCAACTCCCGATCACGCCGTCGCGCATACTTCTGGTCGATGACAATCCAATCAACGTGAAAGTCGCAAAACTCCACCTGGACCGTATGGGCATGGACTTCACCGTGGCCGAAAGCGGCTCCGAGGCACTCATGGCCCTGGCCGATAATGAATATGATCTGGTACTCATGGACTTGGAAATGCCCGTCATGGACGGCTACGAAACCACTCGCCTCATCCGTAGCGGCAGAGGAACGGGCAAACCGGTCAAACAACCGAATATCCCGATTCTGGCGATCACGGCCCATGCTCAGGGCGATGTTCAGGAACGATGTGAACAACTGGGCATGGACGGTTTTGTGACCAAGCCGACCGGTTTTGGCGACCTGTGCGCAGCCATGCGTGCGCTTCTCGGCGGCGACTGGCACGAAGCCACAGGCAAGGCAAAACCAAAAAAGAAGACTGTCGCAGTCCTCGATCTGGCCTACGCCTGTACCAATCTAGGTGTCTCCAAAGCAGAGATCATGCACTTGCTCCCCAATGCCATGTCCGAGATATCCCTCAAACTCAGCCTCACCAAACGGGCCATCCAGACCAACACCCTGCGCGAAGTTTCGCTCCAGACCCACACCCTCAAAAGTGTGGCTGCCTCCATCGGGGCCGAAGCCACCCGCCGGGCAGCCCTCAAGCTCGAAAACGCCTCCCGCCGGGAAGAATCAGAACTCTGCCGCGAACGGCTGGAGACCCTCCGCAAGGAAGTTTCCAAACTTGAGATTGCCGTCAACGCGTTGTAGCGGAAAGCAATGATCTCCATATAAACAAAAGCCCGATCGCAATGTTGCAATCGGGCTTTAGTCTATCTCTAAACACGCCATCCCAAAGAGGGGGGGCACCTTT
>JAFLJW010000257.1 GCA_022712815.1 Pseudodesulfovibrio sp.
ATGTCGTTTTTTCGACATATTCGCACTCCCTACCAAATGGCACTGCGTAAGCTCAGTCATAAAAGGCTGGAGTATCTAGGTGATACTTTTGTGAATTCCCTTCCGAATATGCCTACGGGCAATTCTGATTTTTCCGTAAGCCCTCCGGTTCGGTAAGAGAGGTGCGGCCATCATCCAGAGCCTCTTGCACGATGCTGCGTGCGCTGGTCGTGTGCGGGAAAAAATCCGTGGGCAAGGAATCAGGTGTTTCGATGAGCAATTCCTGATTTTGCAGATACTCGGCCATGTACAGGAAGGCGCGAACGGCGTGGGTTGGCGTGTCATAGGTGGGGATGTTGGCCTTGCGAAAGACCTCGCGGGAATATTCGGCAGCCCCGGAGCCAAGCCAGGCCGTGAGGACCATGCGCTTGACCCGCTTGAGAGAGTCACGCAGGGCTTCGGCCACTTCTACATCAGGTTGGGATGTCCATGGGACGTGCATGACCAAAATCCCATTGGAGCTCTTGTCCTTTAGAAGCAGCTTGACCACTCCGGAGTACTGCTTGCCATTGGCGTTGAACGGGATGTCCACCGGATTGCTGCGCGACCAGTTTTCCTCACCCAGCAGGTTGTCGATGGCGGAAATGGTTTCGTCCGCAAGTTGCGCCATGGAGCCACCGCCTGCCAGCAGCCGGTCGGCGGCCAGAATCCCCGCGCTGGTGCCGTTGGTCAGGATGGCGAGTTTTTTGCCGTAGACGCGCTTGGGCGTGCTCAAAGTCTGGGCCGCGTCGAACAGCCCGTCAATATTCTCCACCCGCAGCATGCCTGCCCGCCGGAAGGCCACGTCATAGACCGCGTCCATGAGCTGATGGTCGCCGGTTTCCCGCAGCTTGCGGTCGCCGAGTACTGTATCAAGTGCCTGACCGGGCCGGATAACCAGCACTGGCTTGTTGCGCGAGGCAGCACGGGCAGCGGACATGAACTCGCGGGCATCCTTGATGGACTCCACGTAGAGCATGATCGATCTGGTCAGCGGGTCCGAGCCTAGGTAGTCGAGGATGTCGGCAAAAGTAACGTCGATACGGCTGCCAAGTGCGACCATGTGCGAAAAGCCGATCCCTTTGGCAATGGCCCAATCAAGGACCGTGGCAAACAGCGAGTCGGATTGGGAAATGAAGGCGACCTTGCCGGGTTTTACAAAGGCGTGGGCCAGAGAGGCGTTCAGGTTGAGCGAAGGGACCATGAACCCCAACGACTTGGGACCGATGAGCCGGATGTCCGGCGTGTTGGCGACCTTGAGAATGGTGGACTTGATGTCGAGCCGCTCCTCCGGGGTCATGGATGCGAAACCGGCCCCCATGAGTACCGCGCCGCGTGTGCCGCGTGCCTTGAGCGAGTGGATGATCTCCGGCACTTCGTCGAGCGGCGAGCAGATCACGGCGAGGTCCGGCACCTTGGGCAGATGTTTGACCGACGAGTAGGTGAGTACACCCGCGATGGCCTCGGCAGCATTTGATACCGGCATGACCGGCCCCATGAAGCCGCCCGCCATGATGTTGCGCATGACGATATTGCCCGCATTCTGCGGATCATTGGTGGCTCCGATGACCGCAACGGATTTTGGTTTGAAGAGATATTCGAGATTGATAACGCTCATATTTTCCTCGTATGAAATGAATGCGCCGGGCTATCAACAAGGATACCTTTTTTTGCCCCTGTGACGCAACATCCTTATAATAAGGAATACCCTAAAGTTATCGTCGGTTTTGCCGATAAGACACATTGAAAGACTGACTATGTCCTTTCAAAGGAGTGTATCATTATGGCAATCGAATCCGGCCTTGCCCAACAGGCATCAACATTTGTTGACTCTTTGAATGTCAAACCAGCGCCAGCGGTCGAAAAAACCGCCGATGAAACGGGACAGGAAACAAAGCTCCCGGAACAGGGAGACACAGTGACCATCTCCAAGGAAGCCCGCGCCCTGGCCGCGCCGGAAAAATCCGGCGATTCCGGCAAGAGCACCGAGGGCGAAGACGATCAGAGCCAGACCATCAAGACGCTCGAAAAAAGTATAGAGAAGCTTGAAGGTGAGATCGAGGAGATTCAGGACGGCGACCTGCCACAAAAAGAAAAACTGCAACAGGTTCAGGACAAACAGGCCCAGCTCATGCAGTTGCGTGACCAACTCCTCAAGGCCCAGCAAGAGGAAGTCGAACTCGACGGCATGGCCTCCGGCGGCGGCACCAGCGCCAACGGAGCCGGAAACAGTGTGGCAAATTTCTAGACAGACCAGAAGAATGAAGTGAGGACGCGACAGGCTGAGGTTTGTCGCGTCCTTTTGCTTTTATGATTGAATTTTGAGGACATCGTGCCAATTAAAACCACATTAAATGTGGAGTAAAAAGTAGTAAGGTGTCCCCGTTTTTTCATAATTCTTGCTTTCCATCCCAAAAGCACACTGCTTTGGATGAGAGGATTAATCAGAGGGCATTACTCAATTCCATAGCTATGAGCACATCCTTTTCAAAAAAGAAAAGGGACCAAGGGCCATAGTCATCCTCGGCATAAGTATTTTCATAGCGGGCAATAGTGATATCCTTGGGATTGACCGAACTCCATGTTTCGGGGAGTTGTCCTTTAAGTCCTTGTGCAGAGGTATACAATTGGTTTGGTTGCCCGTAAACACCGACCACTTGTTCCAAGGTGGCCCCGAGTTCTACACCTTTCTCCGTAACAAGTGACCCAAAAGATTGTTTGGGTGGCAGAGCGAGCTTGGAGTAGCAAGGATATTTGCTCACAACGATGCCTTCAATCGGCCTGTTTTCTCCATGGTATCTGCTAATGTAAACGAAAACACCATCGTCCATATACCAGTAGGCCGGAAACTTCCCCTTTCTTTCCAAGCCGACGCCATACTTTTCAAAAAAGGGTTCGGCATCAATATACTGTTTGCTTCTCTCCAAACAGATTGGCCCCAAACACTTGGGACCGCGTTGGTCCTGATATTTTTTTGTGGTACAGGCCCCCAGGCCAATCAGGATCAACGCGACGATCACAACTCTACTTACGTTCATAAGGTATTTCGCAATTTCGGAGACACTCTACTAATTAAAACCCATTAAATTAGTAAGGTATCTCAGTTTTGTACGTTTCATGTTAAAAAACGGCTATAAATCAAGGTGCTAATCCAGCCACTCCCCAGCACAAGAAAATGAACAGGGTGGAGGCAAGGGGAGCAAAACATATTACACCAGCAACTATGACGTATGGAAGCATTCCTTTGGGGTGTGGTCTACACAGCCAAAAAAGAAACCAACATAGTATCCAGGGGATCACCGGTGGAAGCAAGTCAACGTAGAAATTATGGGTTGTGGCAACCCACTTGTCCCATTCATAGGGAATGAACGCTAGCGGGAACAAGGATATCCCCGCCAAGACTCTACACACTTCCTTGATTTTAGTAGAATCGCTATTCTCCAAACCACCAAATCGCTTTTTTTCTAAACCATTCTGAGGCATTTTTGTCACCTTTTGATGAAGGCATATCCCAGTGATCTGAATTGTCAGGCAGTTGTTTCAATGCACCAGCCAACTTTTTATCGGCAGCACGAATCATCTCTTTTTGCATCTTCTTTACATCACCAAGAATTGGGGTGCGCTTGGCTTTGCCGTAATTAAGATCATGTCTCTTGTACTCCCTATCAGCACTATTCACAGGTGGCTGTTTTCCGTCAGCCCCTCCGCTATGGTTTTTACCGCCCCAGTTACCATGTTTTGGCCCGTCAATAATGGTTCGCCCTTTACCTCCCCATTCTACCCCATCGGGTCCGGCGCGGTCCATCGACTGGTCAGCGTATCGTAAATTCCGCCAGCCGAACCTCACGAAACCCAGATCGCGGTCATGGAGGCCTCCTGCAAATCCAATCGGGATACTCAAGTCCGGGTTGGAGTCTTCAATGATGCCTCCAAATGGATCGCACAGGACCTCCTTTATCACGTTGCCGTTGGTGTCGGCAAATAGTCCTGCGCCCCTCCCTGTCATACTGACATTGACAGATAAGTCTGCCATCAAGAAGAGCCTCCTGAAGCCGATCAGCCTTGTCGTAGGAATACCTCCATTTGACGGTTTTGCCGTTTACGGTTTCACTTTTCCCGATGATGCGATCCTTTTGATCGTGCCTCAGTTGGTATGAATATGGGATATCCATATTTTCTCCGATTTTTCGTTTCCAAAGGTCATTCCCGGAAAGCGAAAAATCGTAACATGGGTTTTGGGCCAAAAAGGTAAAAGGACAACTCTTCCTATTGGCAGAGTTTAAATGTGCTCATTTTAAAAATAGCCTTCCCGTTTTCGGCAGCCTTCTACGGCGCCATACCAATTCTTCATGTTCGCACTATCTCACAGGCGGCGTAGCCACAAAAAGTTTGGGAGATTCTTAAGAACCTTTTTCAAAAGGTTCTTAAGCCGCCGGAGGCAAAACGGCAGAGGTCACAGGGCCGCCTACCGTTCACCGGGCAAAAATGAACCGTTCACCAAAAAAAGAACGCGGTTGCGTAATTCTTTCTATAGATGATAACACTCCAACGCGGGCCACAGGTTCGCGGTCAGTGAAAAAAAATGGGCGGGTTGCGGTTCGACCTTGGCGGGTTCCTCGAGTCAAAAAAGATTAACGGTATCAGGAGAATCACATGAGCGAAGAGAAAAAAATCGAAAGTTTGCAAAAAGATGGGCAAATTTTCCAGCCTGATGCGTCCATGCAGGGCCAGGCCTGGATCAAGGATATGGCTGACTACGAGGCCACCAATAAAAAGGCTCTTGATGATCCCGAAGGCTACTGGGGCGACCGGGCCAAAGAACTGGTTACCTGGTTTTCCGATTTCGATTCCGTGCTCGAAGCCGATTACGACAAGCCGGAATTCAAGTGGTTCTCCGGTGGCAAGACCAATATTTCCTACAACTGCCTGGATCGCCACCTGACCGATGGCCGCCGTAACAAGGCCGCTCTCATCTGGCAGGGCGAGCCGGAAGAAGACGTCAAGGTCTACACCTACCAGATGCTGCACACCGAGGTCTGCCGCTTTGCCAACGTCCTGAAAAAGAAAGGCGTCAAGCGCGGCGACCGGGTTGCCCTGTACATGCCCATGGTCCCGGA
>JAFLJW010000174.1 GCA_022712815.1 Pseudodesulfovibrio sp.
ACATGAATTTATGCTGCGGAGACTGCGTCAACAACCACAACACCTCAGGAATCACGTCCAAAGGCGTCCGCTGCCGCTCTGCCGAATCATCGGCCTGCGCTGCGTCATCGCCAGCCTTCACATCCTGATCTGCAACCCCGTCAGCAGCCACACCTTCCGGTGCAACACCATCAGTCTCCTCAACAACATTCCCGGCTTCTTCGGCCATAATATCCCCCAAAAAAGAGTATTAAACGACGCACCACTTCGATAACGATGGAGCATCGGGCAAATCCACCGGGCCGAGCCCGGATATGTGTGAGGAGAATATGGAGTATGACGACACTCCATTCGGCAACCCGGCCATCTCAATCATGAGACCCGTAGGCTTTCCGCCCCCACCTCACGATGGATTTGGCTTTCTAGAAAAACTTCAATATTTCATTCGGTTGGAATTCCACCCCGGGAATCACCACGAATAGTGACTTTTCATAACAGACAAACCAAAAACAGGCAACCAGATAGCCAATAATTGTTGATCACCCAGTCAAACCAACTAGTTTACCTATAATCCAGGCATGCCATTGAGTTTTCTACGACATAACGTAAGGCACACGCTAAGAACACCCTGCTTTAAGTGTGCGCCTTCACACTTAAAGCCCTCCAGAGAGGCACTATAACTATGCTATTTATTTGATATTAATCTCAGCCGAGATGAGATCTCTTACTTTTTCTTTCAAAGTACACCTATCAACATCGAATGGTAACCACCTGCCTGCACCAAAAGGGCACCATTTTTCAGACTGACTTTGATCACAAAATCGATCTCATGCACAAAAAAGGGGTTACAGCTTTCACTGTAACCCCTTGAAATCTGGCGGAGAAGGAGAGATTCGAACTCTCGAACGAGCTTAACACCCGTTACACGCTTAGCAGGCGTGCGCCTTCAGCCAACTCGGCCACTTCTCCTGTCTCGACAAAATCAATGTTGCCACTGCAATGTCGAGGAAAAACGATCTACCCTTTTCGACCATTCCTTGTCAATAAGTATGGTCTCTATTTACCCTTTTTCCGCTTGATTCCTTTCTTTGTCTTTTCTTTTTCATCCCTTTCTTCCCGGCGTCTCTTGCTCTTGAGGCTCTTGTATCTGGTCTCGTGGCGGCTTGTCTTGGCCCCGCCGATGCGCTCGCGTCCCGGACCGCGTTTACCCATGGCGGAAATGCCCCGGTTCTTTGCCCACTCTTTCTTGTCGTGACTTGAGCGGAATACGATACTCACCGGTGCGGATTTGATGCCCAGCATCTTCCTGAACTGGTTCTCCAGATAGCGAACATAGGAGGTCTTGACGATGGTGTGGTCATTACAGAAAAATACAAAAGTCGGAATGACCTCATCCGCCTGGGTGACGTAATAGAACTTGGCCCGCCTGCGCTTCACAATAGGGGGCTGAAGCCGCTCGATGACACTGGCCAGGGCCCGGTTCAATACGCCGGTTCCAACGCGGATATCGCACTCCCGGCGGAGGGATTCGGCAATGGGAAGAAGTTTTCCGATACCAAGGCCTTTCTGGGCAGAGGTCATGACGATCGGAACATACGGTATGACGCGCAGTTCATTCCTGAATGACTCCAGAGCCATGGTCGTTTCATTGCGGGGAATAAGGTCCGCCTTGTTCACGACAATGATGAACGGGGTCTTTTCCTTTGCCAGGAATTCAACGAGCCGCTTGTCCTGCCTGCCCACACCGAGCGTAATGTCGATGACAAGGATGGTCACATCGGACCGTCTGGAATTCCTGAGTGCGCGGATTACACTGAGCTTTTCAAGATGATCCTGAACATTGGCACGCTTGCGGACACCGGCAGTGTCAACGAACGTATACCGCTTGTTTTTCTTCTCGAAAGTGACATCAATGGCATCACGGGTGGTCCCTGCCACGTCACTGACAATGAGCCTGTCCTTACCAATGATGGAATTGATTATGGATGACTTGCCCGCATTGGGGCGACCGAGCAATGTTATTTTCAAACCACGCTCGATACCGTCATCCTCTTCATCTGGAAAATTGAGATCAATGACAAATTCACGGACCCGGTCACGCACCTCGTGCAGATTGTAGCCATGGGCTGCGGATACGGGCAAAAGCTCAAGCCCTATGGAATGAAATTCCGAGGTGGCCTGGGCGGCAAATTCGCCACCGTCAACCTTGTTGACCAGCATGATGACCGGCTTGCCGCTACGGCGCACAAACTCGGCGGCCTGTTCATCCAGAGGCGTAATTCCTTCCTTGCCGTCCACGACAAAAATGATCGCGTCCGCCTCCTGAATAGCCTCCTGAGCCTGTTCGAAGATTTCGTCCTCAAAGTCCTTGCTCAATTCGGGAACAGCTTCGGACTCCAGCACCATGCCACCGGTATCAACGAGATCGAATCGCGTCTCTCCCATCTGACACTCGCCATAAATGCGGTCACGTGTCACTCCCGGCAAATTATGAGTGATGGCTCGCGACTTGCGCAGCAGACGGTTGAACAGTGTGGACTTGCCCACATTAGGGCGTCCTACGAGGGCGACAATTGGCAACATGACAGAGGCTCCAGGGTATATATTCGGCACAGAGCCGACAATTTCGAAATCAACGATTCCTTTCATGAGGAAGCGCGGACTTAACGTACCTTCAATCAAATGTCGAGTCTATTTGTTCCCGACATTTCGGTTTTTCCCACCGCGGCCTTGCAAATAATGTAAAAAGAGCGGAGCTGCTGACAGCTCCGCCCTTGAATATGTGTTCAGGCCGAACGCTATCCCTCGAACAGCTTCTTGATGGCTTCGGTATAGGGAGGATACAAGACACCCTTTTCGGTGATGATGCCTGTAATCAAATCGTTCGGGGTCGGGTCAAAGGCCAGATTGTAGACCTCGACTCCCTCAGGCGGGATGCGGTGATCTCCGATGTGGGTCACTTCACGGGGATCGCGATCCTCAATGGGAACGTCGTCGCCGGTCGGCGTTTCGATATCAGTGGTATACTGCGGCGCGGCCACATAAAATGGGATGTTGAACCGCTTGGCGATAATAGCCACACCAAATGTACCGATCTTGTTCACGGCATCGCCGTTGGCAGCGATGCGGTCGGCACCGACCACGACCTTGTCCACCAAGCCCTTTTTCATGAGCAGGGCGCAGGCGTTGTCGCAGGCCACCTTGACCGGGATGCCGTCCTTGTGCAGTTCGTATGCGGTCAGACGCGCACCCTGCAAAAAGGGCCGGGTCTCGTTGGCAATAACGGATACTTTCTTGCCCTGATCTATCGCGCCGCGCACGACACCCAGAGCCGTACCGTATCCGGCAGTGGCCAAAGCACCAGCATTGCAATGGGTCATGATGGTATCGCCATCGTCCATGAGTGCGCCGCCGAACTTGCCGATCAGCTCACACATTTCAATGTCGTCCTTGTGAATTACCTTGGCGCGTGCGAGCCAGATATCAAGCAACGCATCAAGGGCGATATCACCCTCTTCCTTCCAGATACGGCGCATCTCACGCACGGCCCAGCGCAGGTTGACCGCCGTGGGACGGGCATTTTCGATCTGGTCGAGCTTCTCGTTCAGGTTGACCTTCCAGTCGCCGTCCATGCCCTGCACTTCGCGCCCGGCCAAATAGCAGCCATAGGCAGCAGTCACGCCAATGGCAGGCGCACCGCGCACGACCATGACGACCAGAGCGTAGCAAATATCTTCCGTGGTCTTGCAATCAAACCAATCCTCACGATTGGGCAGGTATCGCTGATCCAGCAGGACAAGGACATCTTTTTCCGGGGAATATTGAATATGATCTGTCATTTTAATTCCTTGATACTTATGAGAGCTTGTCCTGAATAATTTTTGTCACGACACCGGGGTTGGCCTGTCCTTTTGACAGACGCATGACCTGACCCATGAAAAAGCTGATGAGTTTGGTCTTGCCGCCCTTGTACGCCTCGACTTCCTTGGGGTTGGCAGCGATAACCTGATCGACCATCGCTTCCAGTTCACCGGAATCGGACATCTGGACAAGTCCCTTTGCCTTGACGTACTTGGCTGGATCGTCGCCGGATTCACACAGGTCGCGGAAAATATCCTTGCCGATTTTAACGGAAATGGTGCCGTCATCGACCAGCTTGAGCAACCCGGCCATCTTCTCTGGCGAGAGCTTGCAATCACAGGCTTCGGTTTCCGAGTCATTGCAGAACGGGAGCAGTTCACCGACCACCCAATTGCTGACCTTCTTGGTCTCACCGCCGTATGCCCTGGCAGTCGCCTCAAAATATTCGGCAACGGCCAGATCGCCGGTCAGCAGGGCTGCGTCATAGTCGGCCAGCTTGTACTCGTCCATGAAGCGAACACGCTTGCCGCCGGGCAGTTCAGGCAATTCGGAACGCCACTTTTCGACCCAGGCTTGCTCAAGCACCAGCGGAACGAGGTCCGGGTCCGGGAAATAACGGTAGTCGTGCGCCTCTTCCTTGCTGCGCATGGAATGGGTGGTTCCCTTGTCCGCATTGTACAGACGGGTTTCCTGCACCACTTCCTCGCCATCCTCGATCAGGTCGATCTGGCGGTCAACTTCGTACTCGATGGATTTTTGCACATGCTTGAACGAGTTGAGGTTCTTCAACTCGGCGCGGGTGCCGAACTCTTTCTGTCCGTAAGGACGAACGGAAATATTGGCGTCACAACGAAAGCTGCCTTCTTCCAGATTGCCATCACAGATACCGAGATAGAGCAAAATGGAGCGGATCACCTTCAGGTAGGCGACAGCTTCTTCGGCAGAGCGCATATCCGGCTCGGACACGATCTCGATCAACGGTACGCCGGTCCGGTTGAGGTCCACAAAACTGGCGTTGTCGGCAGCGGAATGAATGTTCTTGCCAGCGTCCTCTTCCATATGGATACGGGTCACGCCGATGGTCTTTTTTCCATCACTGACTTCGATATCAATATGACCATGCTCGCAGATGGGCAGCTCGAACTGGGAAATCTGGTATCCCTTGGGCAGGTCGGGATAAAAATAGTTCTTGCGGGCAAAAACGGATTTCAGGTTGATTTCGCAATCGGTGGCAAGGCCCATCTTGGTGGCGTATTCAGGCACTTTTTCATTGAGTACGGGCAGTACGCCGGGCATGCCGGAACACACCGGGCAGACGTTCTCGTTGGGGGCGTTGCCGAATTTGGTGGAGCAGGAACAAAATATCTTGGTCTGCGTCTTGAGCTGGGCATGAACTTCCAGCCCGATAACGGTTTCGTACCGGGACATGACGGCTTCCTATTTCTTGTTTTTGTAAAGTTCCGGGTTGAGGCTTGGGTCGTTATACATCTTGAACTGAAAATACACCTTGGGCTTCTTGGTCCCGGCAGCATACTCGTCAACCAGTTCCAGAATGGCCCGGACCAGGTCACCGTGCTGAGTATCCAGAACATCGACCTTGGCATTGCATTGCCTGACGTGCGACTGATCCACGTCCCTGCGATTGCACTGCTCTTTCATATGAAAAATCTTGAGGGCCTGAATGGAAAGCCGGTCCAGAGCCGCCCCGACAGTCTCGGTGTTGTACCGCTGCGCTCCATCTTCGGGCAGGAGAGGTGCGAGCATTCCGATCAGGCATTCATCCACACGCTCGATGAGATCGTTGCGCTTCTGGTTGAGCTTGTCGATGGCGTACTTGCAGTCGGCAATGACCATGGCGTCCACATCCGTGCGGCGGGCGCGGTCCTCGACATGCCATAGCTGAAAATTGGCCCAGTGCTGGCGGCCCGCCAATTCACGAAAACCGGCTATGCCATGCAGGTCATCTTCCGGGCTGCCTTCATATACAGGTTCGCCCAAATGCCAATCGGAAACCGACCGGGTCTGATGCGTCACGGTATCCCGAATGGTTGCCTTGATAGTATCGAAATTTATGTCAGCCATTGATAAGTGCTTCTTTGCTTATGAGGAGATAAACGGTGGCCTCGGTCATTATGTTGTTGGCAATGGGTTCCACCATGTTACCCTCACCTATGTAATAGTCCACCCTTGAACCGCGAATAGCGGTGCCGGTATCCTGAGCCAGACCGATGCCTGCCACAATCCGCTTGCCTGACGGCTTGCCGCCGGAGTCGGGAATTTCCGCCTCGAAAACCAGAAGGCTCCCAAGCGGAAGGAGTTCCCGGTCTGTAGCCAGCGAAACCATCGGCGTCAACGGCTTTCCTATGGTTCCTTCGGGTGGCGAATTTTCCAGACGAAAAAAAACATAGCTCCGGTTTTCAGCCATCAACCTGAACATCTGCTCGGGATGTTTGGCAAAATACGCCTTTACATGGTCTTTTGACATATGCCCTTTGGGCAACAATCCTCTGGAATGGAGAATACGTCCAAGGCTCCTGAAACCGTAGCCATTCTTTGCACCGTACAAGACGTTGCGAGTGGTTCCATCAGGCAGTCTCAACCTCCCGCACCCCTCGACCTGCATGTAAAAGACATCTATCGGGTCTTTGGCCCAGGCGATTTCAAGCCCTTTGCCATCCAGAACCTTGCGAACATCCATATCGCCCCGTTCATAGTATGGAGAAACCTTGCCGCGTTCAATACGATAGATCCTGTCACGCCCGCGAATCCTGCCGGAGCGCAGATCCTCGGGAACTCCGTAAATGGGAAAATCATATCCGGGCTGCCGGGTCAGGCTGGCTTCGATTTCCGGCGTATAATATCCGGTCATCAAAGGATTTTTACGCATTCCGTACCAGACGAACCTCTTGGCAAGCAGGTCCGGGTTTTCATCAAGACGAGGCAGGAGAACGAGAAATTCTTCCAGAGAACGAACGACCTGCGCCCAACTCAGGACCATGCCCGGCTGGGTCAGGGCAGGCTTGTCCTGCGGCCTGCTCAAAGCGTATGCGAGACTCCGCCTGACCGGTCCCTCAAGGGCTGTCCATGACGCAAGCCCCTGACTCCCGATGTCCAGCCTTGCGATATTCTCAAGACCTTCATCACTGGTCAGGGGAAAAAACATATCATACACGGGTATGGAGGAAGGCTCCAAGACAGACCGAAGAGTCAGGCTGTCCATCACGCCCGGCTGACACAGGCTGCCGGAACTTGCCGTCTGTTTTTTGTCAGGAATCGGCTCGACATCGCCCCTGAAAACAGAACCGTCCTTCACGCAGGAGAGCATTGCGATCAAACAAAGACCAACAAGGAGGAACCGGGCCAGATGCCCGACATGGATGTCACGAATTATGATATTCATGTCCCGCAAGGAAAAAAGATTGATTCCATATCCCTAACCACATGAATCTATAGCTACATCACAGAATTTCCCCACGCCGTATTCCCGTCTGCGAAAAAACTTCTCCGAGCTGGGGCCGATGATCTGCAATTCGGGATACGCCTTTTGCACATCAAGCGCGATATGCATCTCCTTGGTACAGCCGGTGGAATAGGTGGCATCCTTGCCTGTCCAGACAGGCGGCACCTTCTTGCCCATCAGCTCAAAGCTCTTTTCAATATCGAAATGCGTCTGAAAACGCCAGACGTTGATATACCCGCTGCGCTGTACAATTTCCCACATGTACATAAGGTCGTCGGCGTCCATGCCTTCCTCGAAATACTCGCCGGGATTGATGATATAGATGTCCGCGAGCTGAGACCGCAGATGTTCCACAAAGACATCCATCAACTCAATGGCTTCCTGAGTCTGACCGGGAACGCTGCCGATGATTCCCGAATAGAACATGACGGTTTTGCCAGCTCCTCTGGCTTGTCGCATGTCTGAAATAATCTCCTCCGCCTTCATGGCAATGTACCGCTCACTGAACTTGTGTACCCAGTCCGGCTTGGGCTGGTAGTGCAAATGGAACTTGCCCCGCTCGTCACGGAAGAAACTCACGATATCCCGCGTGAAGCTGTGGCTGTTCTGAATCAACCGTTTGTACAGCCCCTCGCCCTTGGCCATGATCAGGTCGCATTCCTTCCAGGCCCGGGCAAACGTCACCGAGGTGCGGTAGGGATTGAACTTCTCCCGTGTCCCGTCGGAAATGACCAGAAACGGATGCTTGGACATGATGGAGAGCAGTTCATTCTTCGACAACCGATCCTCGCTGACAAAATGAGCACCAGTGAAAGCTTCGGCAAGGACTGGGTCATTATCCCTGTCCCAGAATGTCGGATGCTCGAAATAAAACCCTTCCTTGAGGGCGACCACCACCCGATGCCCCAGACGGAGCAAGGTCCTGACCACTTGCAGGTCAAAGAGGATACCGCCCGCCCTGTTGGGGATATAGAGAATGCGCTTGCGTTTCTCGCCGTCCTGACCAAGGGATTCGTACACTTCTTCAAACTGGCTGGAGCTTTCCCCCAGTTCATTTTCCAACTCGGTGGAATTGAGCAAGTCCTTGCCAAAGGTTTCAGGAGACCAGTGGTCAGTGAGCGTGGAAATTCGCATCAATCGTTCAATCTCAAGCATGTCGATCTTGAACCGCAGCTCGTCTATCCGGCTGCACTCGCCCACTTTTTCAAAGCACGTGTTCACCATGGTATCGAAAACATCACTTTCAATGATCTCTGCCGCACGTCTGTTGAGAGCCTTGCGGATATTCCGGTAAGGGTCGTCTATGCCACTCTGGGTCATGAAAATAGTGATCAGCCGCTTCATCAGCCGCGAGGGCATGACAATGGGTGAAGAGAGCAGCATGCGGAACTTGTGGCGAGCCAGTTGAATGAATCGCCTGGACAGTTCCCGATCAGTACAAAAATTCCTGGAAAGGCTGATGAAGGTCTTCCACTGGACAAGGTACTCCTGAAGAAGCAGGTCCGGCAATCCTTCCTTGAGAAGCATCAGGAACATCCAATCAGAGCACGGTGCGTAAAATTCGCCTTCCTTGAGGGCTAACATGAAACGCATCTGTTCGGCGGAGGCGTTCTTGTCCGGGTCAATGGTATACTCAAGGTGGTTTTCCGTCATGAAATGCAAAAGCAGCGCATCAAGAGAAACATCCTTGCCATATTTGACATCCATCACTGATTCAAAATTTCTATTGAATCTCACAGTCACCTCTCCATCAAAAAATCATGACTTTTCAATTTTTCAAAATATGCTTCCGGTCCGAGGTCCACTACGAGCATATCCGTTTCAGACCGCCGAATGACGATTTCATCACCATGGGACAAGCTTACAACCGATTGTCCGTCTTCCGTGAGATTGACATCTCCGCCCACTTCTTCGACCTGAATACGACATGCACCATCAGCGGGAAAGACCATAGGCTTGAAGCTGTTAAGGAACGGACAGACCGGAGTCACGCAGTACACGGATAAATCAGCGTGAATGAGAGGGCCACCTGCCGAAACTCCATACGCCGAAGAGCCTGTGGGTGTAGAGATGATGACCCCATCGGCCCGCACAGTCGATATGGCTATCCCGTCATAGGACACACTCAGCCGGATGAGCCGGGCCAGTTCTCCGCGGCTGATGACCAGATCATTGATTACCAATCCCCTGTGAACGCTCTTGCCTTGCCGCAGGACTTCATATTCAAGGGCCAGACGACTGGCGATTTCAATCCCCTCGATCAGAACCTTTGATATCCACTGCTCCCAGTAATCCTGATGAAGTTGCGTGAGAAAACCGACCCGCCCCAGATTGACGCCCATGAGCGGGGCCTTGAGAAAATGCATTTGCCTGGCAACGCCGATAAATGTACCGTCACCGCCAAGGATCAGGAGGAGATCGAACTGGCCAACCGACTCTTCTCCAAATCCGCATCCGGCCGGACGATGCTCACATGTGGTCGTCTCAACTCCTTTCAAAGCCAGGAAATCAATCATTTTGGCCCCAAGAGATGCCGCGATTTGGTCATCAGACTTGGTGACAATCAGTATTTTTTTCACGGGATGAGACATAACTCAAATTTGTATTTAAAATTTGAGAAACATTCAACCTTTTTCCCGTTTTCACACGTCCCTCTGTTTATAAAAACAAACCTTTTCAAAGTTTTTCCCCCATTACCCCTAAAGTTTTTTTTGAGGATGTCGATCATAACAATCAAGTAAAGGAGTAAAAGCGTGAATGCATCGTCAGCCAATGTTCGCATAATGCTGCGCACCTATGGGAAGCAGCTTACGAGCGCGAAGCGTCTTGCACGCTTCAGGCAGGCTTTGGGCGGGTCCAGGCCAGAGGACAACGTCTCAAAGCAGGCAAAACGCCGCGAACTGGTGCAGCGAATTGCGCACGAGGTCATTGAAAGTCTGATTGTCAACGCCACCCACTCGCCCGTGGTAGCCGCTATCCTAGGTCAATTGGAGAGCGAATTCGGGCACAGGTATCTTTTTGAATACCCAGTGGACGGAACAGACGTTCAGATATTAAGAGAAACGGAACACGGCCCTCTTGATGTTGCAGGAACAGAAAGAGATGAAGTCATGCAAAGGCTGTGGGAAATAACAGTATCAAAGGTGGACGACACCATGCTTTGATGATCCCGTAAACACGGGAGGAATGACTATGGTTATAAAAAATATTGTAGGGGAGCAAAACCCTTACGCAAACAAGAAGATCGACAAGCGCGAGCAGATCGAACAGCTGAAGACGCAAGAGGCCACCAAGACCTCGGGCGAAACCGCTGATCGGGTTGTTCTGTCATCGGAAGGCCGGTTGAGGGGCGCAGCCCTCCAGTCAGCCAAAGATGCCCCTGACGTTCGCCGCAAGAAGGTGAACGATCTCAAGCGCCAGATTCAGGATGGGACATACAAGCCCGACCTGAAAAGGGCCGCCGCGAATCTGATTCGTGACGACCTGGATCTCCTTGGATAGCGTAAAGGAAAATTACTCTACCGATCAGACATCAATCGGATGGAAGTGGGTGGGATAGCCTGCGTCCGTCTGCGGAACCTGAAGACCTATCCTCGCCTCGGTGTTGATGACAATCGGCCCCTGAAGGTTGAGGGTGGTGTTTTCGGGTTTGTTCTGTGGTATGGTTACGGTCACCAGCACAGCAAGCTGCTTGATTTTTTCTAGCTTGAGAGCCTTTTTATCGATATTCTCAAGCTTCACGTCATAGTTTTCAATGAACGCGTAAGGATCAGCAACCAAAAGCCCGAGTCCCGGATCGGTGATGCATTGCAGGAGCAGAAAGGGAGAATCATCTTCCTTGACGCTCAGGAGTGCAAATTCACGCTTGTCCTCAAGCCCAATGAGGCCGCGAGGAAAATAGATGATGCCGTCCGAGCTGATTTCGCGCTCGCCCAGTCTCGTAATTATTCTTTGTTTTCTTTCTTTTGCCATAGCGCAGCCGCCGCGAGCAGGTCATGCTGGCTGGTTTCCAGCGCCTGCTTGTTCTGTTCCTTGATCTTCAGATACACCTCTTCCCGATAGACAATCATGTCTTCGGGGACTTCCAGGCCGATTTTTATCTGCTTACCCTGAACACTCAGAATTTTAAGCTTGATATTATCGCCCAGATAGAGGCTTTCTCCCGGTCTCCGGGTCAGTATCAACATGTAATTACCAGTATCATCCTTCGGCTTGTGTCCCGTTTTTCACGGATACTGAGTTGCCGACTACATTCTATTTTCAATCAAGTCCAGTTGTTAGCTTAGATAAACTTACCGAGATTGAGCTGCATTATCATGGATGTAGAGCGTAGCACCGCCTCATAGACGATCTGGGCCTGTGCGAGTTCGGTCATCAACTCACTGACATCGGCATCTTCTATGGAGCTGAGAAGCGTCTTCTCATTGAGTTCCAGGCCATCAATAATGGTTTCGTCTATTTGCAGACGATTCTGTCGTCCGCCGACTTCAGCCACACTGTTCATGATGTGGGCCTGAGCCTTTGACAGGTTGGCCAGAGCCTGCTGAATGCCAGTCTGATTGTTGGTTTCGGCAAAGGCAACCAGGTTGCCCATGACCTCAAACAGATTCTTGGAAAATTCATCATCACCCTGAATGGAAATAGCCATCTTGGACGCACCGTTGGACTGGAATACCCGATTCGCATTCTGACTTCCGAGCGTCAGGATCGAACCTCCTGCCGAGAGAATCAGATCGGGGTCCATGTAGATGCCACCGAAAATATCCTTGCCCACGTCATTGACCTGAATCTGTTCGCTTGACGAGACATCCAGCTTGATGGCCGCCGTGTGAGGGCGGATAACATACTGCTGGCCGGGCTGGAGCATATTGCCGCCATTGGAATTCAATGTCAGGATGCCGCCGTTGGCAACGCTCAGCACCGCCGAGTTGCTGGTCGTATCAGCCTGAGCCACGTTACCGGTCACCCAGTTGATTCCACCATCCAGACTGAACGAATATTCGATGTCGCCATTCATGGCCACAGGCGCAGTGTTGTCTATTCGGACGGTGACATTGGTATTCAGGAATGACCCTGAAGCCTCTGCATCCACCAAATTCGTACCCGGTCCAAGGGAACTGACCAGCGGCGGAGTGTCTTCGTCATCACCAATATACTGCGCAGACGGCCTGATCCACAGCCATGTTCCATCGGATACGGAAACATCTGTTGGGTCATTCACCTTGACGACGGCATCGCTTTGAAAAGTGACACTGGTGCCGCTGCTGGGCAGGCTGAGCACGCCCTGACCGGCATTGAATGTCATGGTGCCATCGGTCTTGAAAGTCCTGCCACCATCGACGCTGTACCGGATGCCAAGGTTGGGATCGGACAAATCCATATTCCCGCCAACCGGGACGGTTCCCGTGGTATCAAAGAACTGGACCAGTACGGTGGTGTCTGAAGAACCGTGGACCGTAAAATCAACAGAACTGCCAAAGGTATCATCATTGGTAGTCAGCCACATGATCTCCTTGAACGCCGGGGAATCAACCTTGTGTCCCGCAAAGATACTCTTGTCTTCAAAATTGGAGTTGGCAAGGCTGATCAACTGTTCAAAAAGACTGCGCAGCTCATAACTGATCTGTTCCCGGTTGTCGGCATCGACAGTCCCGGTCGCGGCCTGTGTCGCCAATTCCTTGGCCCGGCTCAGGATTGTGGATACCTGCCTGAGCGATTCATCGGCACTACCAAGCCATCCTTTGGCCGTGGAGATGTTTTCCTTGTATTGCTCCAGCGAACGCAAAGTATCCCGATGATCCAGAATACGGACCATCCCTGTCGGGTCGTCACTTGGCTTGTTGATCTTCTTCTGGGTCTGAGCCGCCATGTTCAGGTCCATCAACTTGGTCAAGGAAAGATTCAAGTTATTGACATACCTGCCGAAGAGCATTTGTTGCGTAACGCGCATACCGTCTCCTCTTTGTTACGGCTTAAGCGACAGAATAGTCTGCAGCATCTGGTCAGCGGTGGTAATGAGCTTGGCCGCCGCCGTGTAGGACGCCTGATACTTGATGAGGTTGCTCATTTCCTCATCCAAATTAACGCCTGAGACCTGTTGTTGCCTTTCGTCAAGGTCCATGGCCAGGGTCTTGTAAAAATTAAGGTTGAATTCAGCTCGGTTGGTGTCGGTTCCGACATTGCCCACGATGCCATTGTAGTAGTCCAAAATCGTCTGCGAGGTGGTTCCCTCTACAATGGTGGTCATTGAAACACTGATTTTGCGAAGCTCATACATGGACAATGCAGTCGTGTTATCACCGTCATTCATCTCGCCAGACCCGTTCACATGACCCGTGGCCAAATAGTCGAGATCGCCTGATATTTTCTCATTGATACTAATATCGCTTGGTTGCGATCCCTTGAAAAAGGTATTGAGTCCAAGTCCAGCCATGAGACCGGCACTGTCGTTTCCAAAGGCAAAGGTGTAGCCTGGTTGAGACTCCACCAGCAGCTTGTTATTGACGATACTGGCCGTCAGCGTTCCGGCATATGTCCGGTTAAAGGCATCGCGCACATCTTCGAGAGTGTGGATGGCGGGATTGAAAGTCGCTCCGGAACCATCGAAATCCAGCGCAGCGGAAGATGCCAGCAACCCGGTATTTGCGTTATAGACATAAACAAAAGAACTCCCTGACTGAAGCTTGTCGCCAAAGGTGAGGCCTGTGGAATCACTGGCCAGAGCCTTGTCCGAGTAGTCCACCTGATAAGAGCCTTCGACAGTGGTGAATGCCTGTAGTCCGGCCCCCTGACTGTGTCTGCGGTTGGTTTCCCAGACAATGGTCTTTGCCAGTTCGTCAAGCTTTTCCCGATATTTGCCCACATAGTTGTCCCGGAAGGTCAGGAGCGCGGCAAGGCTGCCGCCGGTCAACCGTTCGGAATTCTCTTCGCCATTGAAATGCAACTGAGGCGTAATCTCCACGGAACTCGAAGTGTTCTCCACCCAAAAAAGCCCCTGACGCGGACTGATCACATACCGGTCACCAGCAGCGAATTCACCACTGGGTGTCCCCTTGGTGTCAGTCGGGCTTCCGAACCATATCTGAAGTCCCTGAACATTGGTCCGACTATCGTAATTGCGGGCAGAATAGTGCCGCTCCGTCCCATCTTCATTTGTGACCCAGGTCGTGCCGCCATCAAGGGAAACCCTGTATTGTGCGGAGTTGCCACCGGATGTAACCTGCCCGGCCATGGGTGCGCTGGCGGCAGCGTTGGAAGATATGAATTCAATAGTATACTCAAAGTCATCATTTCCTTCAAAATATATTTCGCCACTGAAGGTCGAATTGGTTCGCAAGTCCGTGGTCGTGACCCCGGCATTGAATTCAAGGGAAAAATGAGAGGCTCCATCGACCAGATTATGACCGGCAGTGGTCATGACGGTAAAATCTCCACCACCATTATCAATGGTCTTGATGTCCATCAGCTTGCTCAGATCACGAACCCTGCGGGCACGTTCGTCAAACAAAGCGTTGGCGTTGTTGGAACCTTCAATGTGATGAACCTGAATTTCCTTGTTCAGATCCGCAATCTCTGTCATGAGAACATTGGCCTCGGTAACCTGGGCTGCGACAGTCGAATTGATTCGCTGCTGCATAAGCGTCAGGTCGGTGTCCACCTGCTTCAAGGTCGAGATCATGGTGGCCGCATCATTCATAACGGCCTGACGGGCACCATAATTGTCAGGCCGCTGACTGACTTCGTTCCATGAATTGAAATATTGCGACAGGGTCTCGCTGACACCGGTTCCGCTCGATTCGTTGAGCAGATTCTCGACACTCTTGAGCTGTTCCCACAGATTTCCCCACTTATCCTTGAGAGAGGACTGCTGAAGGTACATGGCCTCAACCAGCTTATCAAAATTTCGGACAACTTCCTTGGCCTTGACGCCGGTTCCGAGCTGCCCCGGAGAATAGTCGATGTACGGGCCTTCTTCCAGAACAACGGACCTGCGCGAATACCCTTCGGTATTGACATTGGCAATGTTCTCACCGGTAACCTGCAACTGTACCTGTGATGCGAACAAGGCCCAGCGGCCCATGTCGAGAAGTGAATTGGCGCCAAAAGACATCTAGAGCCTCCCGGTCAACAACCGTGCACTGCTGGGAGCCTTGGCAAAACGCCCGGACGCAGCGTATGCAGAAGTATTCTTTGGCTTGATCTGATTGTGCATGTAATCAAGAAGATTCTTGCTCTGGTCAAACAGGGCCATGGCCAACTCATTGTTCTTGCCAGCCTGCTGACCGCACTTCTGTTCGGTTTCGTCCATCATCGCCAGCATGCTTTCCATGTTGGCCTTCATTTCGTCATCCATCATGAGAAAGAGATCACGCACCCGCAGAGCTCCGGGAGCAAGCTCTGCGACCTTGGCGCGAAGGGAAAGACGCTCCGCACCAATCTGGCGCATAAGCTCCTGAATGGACAATTCGATTTGCGACACGCCTTGCGGTAAATTCTTCATAAGGCGGGAAAATTCTTCCTCCAACAAGAAGAAAAGGAGCATCATGGCCTTATTCTGCCGGACTAAATTTTCCTCAATCAGACGAAACATAATGTTCCCCTCGTCACTGTAACCAACTATAATACAATTATTAACCAGCTATTATGTGTAATTTTCAAATTGCGTACTCAGCCAATTTCTGCAAGTTTCCGGCCAACCGCTCCGCTGGCGTCATGTCCGTATCCTTCGGCCTTTCCATTTACCCCGGTTCCAAGCAATTCATCACGAATTATCTGAGATTCAAGACGACGAGTGAGTGCGGCCAGCCGGGCCTTGACATCCACGTCCGTCAAGACCTGCCCGGAGCGTTTGTCACCCAGCAAACCAGCGGCGATATCTTTACTGGATCTGGCGGAATTATCCTGAGAGTCTTCGGCTCCACCTGCGTCCGCTTCTCCGCCCCAGCCTTCAAGGGTTATGCCCTCGTTCCTGCCGGGCAGGACAATGCCGCCCACGCCCTGATTGAGTGCGATCGGTCCCGGAACCAGCGGTTTGATGCTCACGCCGCCGGTCAGGGTTGATTTGCTGGTTTCCTTGAGCTTCTCACTGAGCTGAGCGTAAATCATGTCCGCCAGACCAATGCCGCCCGCCTGAGCCATCTTTTCAGAGAACTCACGGTCAAACAGGGCCATGTAATTGTCTTCCTGCTTGCTGTGCAGGTAGCCTTCCTTGGGGACTGTGGACTTCATTTGCTGCCACAACTTGCCGATGAAGACGGCCTCGAAATTCTGGCAGGCTTTCTTGAGCTGCTCCTGTCTTCCCGCGCCGTCACCGACCAGACGTTTCTTCAGTCCGTCCATCTCACTCTTGAAACGAATGAGTTCCTGATTCTCCATCTGCTTGATCCCAAGTTTCGGATCGATGCCTGTACCTATCATGTTAGATCACCTCCACTTCAGCATGCAGGGAACCCGCGACCTTGAGGGCGCGAATAATGGATATAAGGTCACGCGGCGTTGCGCCTATGGAATTGAGGCCATCCACCAATTCCTGCAAGGTTGCACCTTCCATCATCATGAGCTGCTTGTTCTGCTCCTGGACTGCCAAATCGGTGACCGGCGTAATGACGGTGGTTCCATCGGAAAACGGACCGGGCTGGCTGACATCCTGAGATTCGGAAATGACTATCTGCAAATTGCCGTGAGCCACGGCCACTCTGGACAAACGCACTTCCTGTCCGAGCACTACAGTACCGGTCTTTTCGTCGACGATCACACGGGCCTTGCCATCGGGAGAAATATTCAGATTTTCCAATGAGGCCATAAGCGGAACCATGTTGCCCCTGAACTGATCGGGAAGCTCAAGCTCAATGGTGGAAATATCTTTGGCCGATGCGAAAGTTCCACCCATTGTTGCATTGATCTTGTTGACCACCTGCATGGTGGTCCCGAAATCACGCATGGTAAGATTCAGTGTAATCCTATCCTGATTATTGAACTTGAAAGGTACACCGCGCTCAATTATCGCGCCGTTGGGGATACGTCCCACTGTGGGGATATTCTTCTGCGCAGAGGCAGCTTCACCAGCAATGGAGAAACCTCCAATGGTCAAAGATCCCTGTCCCACGGCATAAACGCGACCATCAAGCCCCTTGAGAGGCGTGATCAACAAGACACCTCCGAGCAGGCTTTTGGCATCCCCCAGAGAAGAGACAGTCACATCGATCATGGAACCAGGCTTGGCAGATACCGGCATCTTGGCCGTGACCATGACTGCTGCCACGTTTTTCGGCTTCAAGGTGGCAGCGTCTGCTTCAACGCCCATTTTTTCCAACATGTTGGCCATGGAACGCATGGTAAAGGTGGATGATGAACCATCCCCTGTTCCGGCAAGGCCGACGATGAGGCCGTATCCGACCAGTTCGTTGGTCCGTACGCCGCTAAAACTGGCAATATCCTTGAGCCGGGCCGCCGAAGCGTCGATTGGCTTGAGGATGGTACCAACCATGACCGCAACAATGGCAACGATCATTACCATTGTCAGTCTGGCGGACTGGATTACTCGATTATTCAGGCTTGTCTTCATGGCCATTCTCCTACGCATTGTCACTCCGTTCAAACCTTAGAAGGGGAAAACGTTGTCCAGGATTCTAGACAACCAGCCGGGACGCTGCTTGTCGGTCAGAACACCCTGGCCGTAAATTTCAATCTGAGCCTCCGCCAAGCTGGTGGAGGGAATCGTATTATCCGAAGATATATCGCGCTGACGAATCAGGCCTCTGACAACCAGGAACTGCGTCTCATGGTTGACACGAATGCGACGAGCACCTTCCACTTGCAACAGATTGCCGGGCAACCTGCGGACAATACGGGTGGCAACAGTTGCCGTAAACTCGGATTCCTGCTTGGTCTCGCCGTTGCTCTTCAGATCAGTCAGTGTCTTGGCACCAATATCCGTACCCATACTGGCCCCCAACGCCTTGGCAAGCGGAAGGTGACCTATGATGCCAGTGGTGGGCATAGCTGTAACGCCCATTGTAGTGGTATTATCTTTCTTGGCCTTGGTCTCGGACTTGATTCTGGTCTTGGAGACTTCTGCCACCTTCACAAGTACGATGTCGCCCACACGGCTGGCGCGGTTGTCATCATAAAGAAATTCCGAACTGTTGGCATCGAACAACGAACCTGGATTGCTAGCCGGATTTTGCTCCTCATAAACCGGAGGGGTCAAAATGGGCATGGGCTGTTCCTGGTATTTGGGGGCACACCCCGTTGCCAGCATGACTGCCGCTATCGTGATTAAAAAATATCGCCTCATGACGTTTCTCCTTGGCTACCGGACCATGACCATATTGTCGCCGACAACGGTTGCCAGTATTATTCTCTTGCTTTGCAAATTGCGAACCTTAACCTGCTGCCCCATGCTCCCTTCACCCAGGGCTTCGACCTTGACAGTCAATTGAACCTTCTTTCCCTGGTAAATAAGTTGAACCCGCTCACCTTTTTCAATGAGCGGAATTTGCTCCAGGTGGGACAGGGTAAAAGGCTGACTGCGACCCAAAGTCCGGGTCATACGCCATGGTCCACCGGTTCCATCCCAGAGGTTCGGCTTGTAGGCCAAGTTAACCTTCTGGAATGATACTTTATCTTGAGTTACACGTTCAAACCTGTTCATGGGTTTTCCGGCCACGGGAACAGCCTTCCAGACATTGATAAATACGGTCCCGGCCTTGCGGGAAACAACCGTTCCGTTCGATGCCACACCATGTAGCTTGAACTGATTCCGCCCTGGCTTGATATCGCCTTTCAAACCGATCAAAAGCGTATCACTCGAATTCTTGAAAAACATATTGGAAGGTAACTTCAGGTTCTTGAATTCAATGTCACCACCCAGATCATTGGCGCGAGGTGTCAAAAAAGCGACAACCCGGGACTTGAGTTCCTCATGGGTGATGACCCGCCCGCCTGTCTGCACGGTCAACTGGTTTGGCAAAACAAGATTGTTGACCTTGTCGCCCATGTAGTACTTGAGAATCTTCCTGAGCCTCTCCTGGGAAACCGTCACCGGACGCCCCGGTTTGGTCGCTGCCTTCCAGAGCTTGATCGAGGCAATGGTTTTCCAGGTCCGCTGATCCATTGAACCAATGGGATCGGCAATCTCGCCAAGCATGACTTCCGGCCCCTGAACACAGGCGGCATTTTTCACCATGAGTTGCCAGTCAGAGCCAGCTCCTGCATTTGCCACGGAAGAGGCAAAAACCATGACTGCAATCAACACCATGGCGATGAACCACATGGACCTTGAACACATCAAGTTTCTTTTCATGTTCGTCATATTCCCACCCTTCTCTCGCAGCAAATTGCTCATGCCACTTGCTAACGCTTGATATTAATGGCGGTTTGCAACATTGAATCCGAGGTGGTGATGGCCTTGGAGTTGATCTCGAAAGCCCTCTGGCCCACGATCAACCCAACCATTTCATCCACCATTTCCACGTTGGACCCTTCAAGAAATCCCTGAGCGATGGTGCCGTAATTCTCGGTACCGGGTGTACCGGCAACAGCCGCTCCGGAAGCCTCGCTTTCACGATAGAAATTACGTCCGGCGGCAATCAGGCCCGGGGGGTTCTGGAAGCGATAAACTTCGATGTCCGCCTCGGCCAGGGCCGTACCTTCCTTGTCCAGAGCAGCAATATGCCCGGTCTCGGTAACGACGACGCTGACGGTCTCCGGCGGCACGGTGAATTCCGGCTGAACCGGATGCCCACCAGCTGTCACGACCTTACCATCGTTATCAAGCTTGAAAGAACCAGCGCGGGTGTAGACATCCTCACCATTCATATGGACCTTGGAGAAACCTTCGCCTTCGATGGCCATATCAAGCGGGTTGCCCGTATTCTTGAAATCGCCCTGGGAAAAGAACTTGTGCACCGTCACCGGGCGCACACCCATGCCGACCTGCATGCCAACGGGAATACGCCCGCCGGTTGCATTC
>JAFLJW010000285.1 GCA_022712815.1 Pseudodesulfovibrio sp.
CGCATATTCATTTCAATATCACTATCAACCCATCGGGTAATCGAGGGCCTCAGGGATCATGACCTCGGTCAATGCGTTGCCTGCGCGGTCCTTGGCGAGGCGCGAACCGGCCATGCACATATCGACCTTGGCCTTGAGAGCGCGGAACTGCTTGAGATCGTCGCGGGAGCACTCGGCCTGATCGCCGAGCTGTCCATCGGGATTGCTGCATTTGCAATCGTTGAATCCGTAGACAAGTTCGGTACAAATGCGGGCGACTTCACCGGCGGCGCGGGCAGCCTGCACGTGGCAGATGTCCTTGTAGAAGCCGGTCAGGTCGTCGATGCCTTCTGCCAGGGTCGGACTCATGGGACCTTTTTCGATCAGTTCCATGACGTCTGTTGCCAGATAATATGGTCCAAGCAGCCAGCCAAGGGCATCGGCCAGAGGAAAAGTCACACCCTGACGCTTGTTGTGGAAGAGCTTGCGCCCCTCATCGTCCGTGGCGGTCTGGAGATGGCTCAAAGTCCACTGCCAGAGTTCCATGGCCGAGGCGATGACGAACCCGCCAAGGCCGGGAATATCCTTGCCCGCCCGCTGCATCTGACGAACCCATGCGGACATGGTGGCCTGAAAGACCTCAGAAGACATGGTCATGGTCATGTGGCGACGCTGCACGGCCTCGGGACCTTCGTAGGTAGCCTCAAGCTGGGTGTCTATCCATTTCTGCATGAGAAAACCGGGACAATCCTCGGTGATTCCGTAGCCGCCCATAAGGGATACGGCCTCACGCATCATGGTCGCGCCAACTCCGGTATTCCAGAGCTTTACACCCGGATTGAGGATGCCAGCCAAGGCTTCCATGTAGGCATATTCAACGAGCGGATCGCTTTTCAGCTCAGCGTATCGAGCCTGGTCGCGCTCTGCTTCTGGAGTATATTCAAGGTCAATGAATTCAACGATCTGATCCTTGATCTTGCGAAGGGCAGCCATCTGTTTGCGCGGGCTGGCAACGCCCTCCTTCTCGAAATGGACCTTTTTGGCCTTTTCAACGGAATCAAACGCATCGGCCAGACGGGAAGCGGCAAATGCCAGTGAGCACCCGGCCTCACCATTGGTCCAGATATCAACGAGCCGCTGGAGTGCGTCCTCATTGCTCTGGATACCCTTTTCAAAACGGGGTGACCCTTCCTTGGCAGCATCGCCACCGCGAAAACGATTACGATGGTAGCGGATGACCGGCTCCACTGCGGAAAGCAGCTTGGCCGAAGACATCAATCCCACCGGGATACGGGTCCGGTGGAAGACCGCGCCGATTATCTCGGAATGATTGTATTTGGGAACGATCACACCATCCACGATCTCATAGCCGCCAATGATACGGCTGGCCGGGACCTTGAGATTCAATATGGGGTCGCGGGTGGAGGAAAGTTGATGAACCATCTTGAGTGTGGGAGAACCTCGATCAAAAGTTCCTTCGTCGCCCTCTTCGAGGGTAATCATGAAGGTGCCCTTGATCCGGTCGTCATTGGACTCGACCGCTGCGGTGACGAAAGTGGCGAAATCCATGTTGGTGATGAACCGGCCACGCTTGTCAACCTGAAGCATCGGCTCCTCACCATCTTTCCACTCAGCCACGGTGGCCTTGCCGCAGAGAACACCGGTATCAACACCGACGTAAGGCAGAGGTTCGGTCAATGCGAACGCACCGCGCCATATTTTGCGATCTTCACCCGGCTGGGGCGGGACACATTTGCCCATGTAGTAATCACGCTGTTCCGGGGTTCCCTTCTCGTGAATGGGTGCCAGAGCCAGATTAGAAGCCAGAGAACAGGTTGCAGCACCCGCATCGACCCAGGACAACTCGAAAGTGACCAGAGCCAGAGCCAGATTCTTAGGGCCTTCGATAAAACCACCCTGCTCAGGGTCCATGAACAGCGCGGTCAGACCGGACTGGTCAAAAGCGATCAAAAGTTCATTTTTCTGGTCGGTCCATTCATGAGTATTTCTAGCACCCTCAGCCACGAGTTTGGCGACCACGCTACGAGCGATGGAACGGGCGGATTGGACCGACATCTGAAGATCGAATCGATCAGCGAAACGCCACATTATCTGGCGGACGTCGTCTCCCGGAAGTGTACGCAATGTATACATATTTTATTTCCTGAGTTGATTTTTATACCGGAACTTTCTAACTGTATAATAATAGGTGCTGACGTTAGGGTATTGTCCTGCATGAGTCAAAGTCTTTTTACCTTTCAAACAAGTGTTTTAGCGGCTTTCCGGCCCTTTCCCACCCTTCCTTTGTTGCCGTTTCCCGAACAAAATCCACCAGCCCACAAAATTATAATGTTCTCAACCTGATAACGGCTTTGACTTCCTCTATAATAGATTGCAATATAATAATTAATCCTAGGCCGTATCGCCAATAAGACACCGTCACGAATTTGAGCAAGTTTTTCAAAGAGCAAGGCGGAAGGTAAAATGAATCGCAGGCGTAGCCATAGCCGCGTCAAGAATCATTTTGCCATGACAACGCATTTATTTGAAAAACTTGCCAAACGGAACAGTGGATAATTGTCGGTACGCCCTGAGTAAGATAAGAGAATCAGAATGTCAGAAAGCAATATGACCATACACAGTATCACGACTGCCATACGGGCCTGTTCAAACACCTCGGTCTTTACTGACGCGCCTGATCTCAAGCCACTGGCCGAGAACTTTATTCGGTTGCTGACCAACTCGAAAGCCAATGAAAGCCAAAACGCCACTCCGGTCGCCGAGACCTGTCTCAACCTCTTCCGTATTGCCAACAACTCAAAAGACTCAAGCACCATACAAACCTGCCTGCAAACACTCCTGCGCTTAAGCAGGTTTGGCCGAATCCTGGTCACCAGATTCATTCATGGAAAGGCGGTTCCCCTTCGTGAACTGGCTGCCAGAATAGCAACCATGCCTGCCGCAGACCGCATCGGGCTGGCCCATGAAATGTTGCAAAACTATCCGGGCGACAACGACAAGGAAACGCTGTCCTGGCTAGAAGGCCTCATGAAAACCTTGGCCGACGCCGACCCGGAAGAGCTTGCCCCCTTCATCGCAGGACTGGGTGAGACCGGTGAAACCCTGGCTTTTCCGGTCAGACAAGTGCTCATGAACGGACCATTTGGCGAATGGATAAAGACTCGGCTGGAAACCGGGGCCAGCGATCAGGAACTCAATGAATTGTGCGGGATTGTCATTGCCCTTGATGACGCGGAACAGGCGCAAACCTTGGCAGTATCCACATCGTTGGGCTTCATCAAACCACCCGCGCAGGTCATAAAAACTATCACTGCCGTGGCCGAGGCAAAGAGCAAACCCGTACTCGACATGCTCCTCAAGATACTCAAAAGCCCAAACCACGAACTCGCCGGCCCCTGCCTTGACGGTATTATCGCGCAAAACTATCCGGCCACAGGCAAACTTCTGGCGACCATCCGCACCCAAATGCCTTCCCATAAAAATGCCGCAATCAGCCGCGCCCCGCTCCTTGGAGACCGGGGGTACGCACAGTATATTGCCTCGCTGCCGGAAAAACTGCGAATCGGAGCACAACTGGAAGCCTACGGAGCACTCACGGTCATTGCCCCTAATTTCATCAAAAGTATCACTCGCACAGGTACAGCCAAAGGTAGACCAACCGCGCCCATAAGCGAAAACAACGTGACGTTGCCCCTGTCTGACAACGAAGAAATTCCTGCCTGCCAAAAACTCGGATTCTTTGCCCGACTGTTCAAACAGGACCAGAAAAAACTCGAAAAACTCCTTCCAAAATTTCGCCATGTCCGCGACTTGGCCCTCTCCTGCTCTCAGGTGGAAAACGAAGAACTGGACGGACGGGAACTCACAGGTCTTGATCTGTCGAACTCCACCTTTGCAAAATGCGATTTCATCCGGTCAAAAATAGCTTCCAGCACACTCACCGGCTCCATGTTCACAAGCGGGTCCGCCACCGGTTCCGCATTCAATGCAAACGACTTCACCGGCGTTGATTTCACCAATTTCACCTTCACCAAATGCTCGTTCAACAACTGCAATTTTACTGGAACGGCCTTCACCAATTGCAAATTCCATGACTGCAAATTCAGAAGCTGCACCATGGGCGGTGCAGCATTCCTGAACATCACAATGCGCATGACCGGCATCATCGCATCCGCGCTGTCCGGTACAAGTTTTCATGGCAGCAACGTTAGCACCACTCGCTTTGAAGATGTGGATTTGACGGGTGCTGATTTCACTGATTGCGACTTTCATGGTCTTGAATTCATAAACTCTGTCTTCCATGCCGTCTCGATTAACGGGTCCACCTTTGGGTCCATGGACATGCCAGGCTCATCCGTAACCCACTCTGTCATTCGGGATTCTGACACCCCCCACGCCCTTTTCCTCACCAATCGGGTCAGACAACTCTCTGTTTTTGCAGACCAACTGGCAAAAGGGCCACTCCCGGACATGAAAAAAACAGACCCGGACATGGCGCAAAAGATCATGACCGCCTGGTCCCGGGAACTGACATTTCTCAGACGCGAACAACACATGCTCTCCAACAACCGCAACCGACTGGCACGCGCCATAGGCTGTATGGGCCGCGAACAGCAGATATACCTCCGCATCCTTCCGCATCTGCTTGATACCACTATTTTCGAACAAAAATTCAACCTCAAGGAAGTGCCTTCCTGCCGGGTCTGGGGCTACCATCCCTGCCTGACGTCTCTGGAGCTGAGCAAGCAGTACTTCCCGGACCAGCCGACCAGAAAACAGGTGCCAGAGGTCCGTATTCTCGCCGTCTATGCCATGGGCAGTATCGGCACCGTGGCCCAGACAGCCAAATCCGATCTGGATTGCTGGGTTTGCTACGATGGCGACCTGAGCCTGGATGCGGAAACCGGCCTCAAACGCAAACTTGATGCCCTTGGACTCTGGGCGGAAAGTGAATTCGGTCTGGAAGCCCACTTTTTTCCCATGCGCATGGATGATGTACGCGACAACAGATTCAGCTCCGGCAATGACGAGGAAAGTTCAGGTTCGGCCCAGGCCTTGTTGCTCAAGGAAGAATTCTACCGCACCGCCCTCAAGCTCTCCGGCAAGAATCTGACGTGGTGGGTCACGCCAGCCGGGATCAACAGGAAAGCCTACAGTAATTATGTCCAGGCATCCCGGCGATATCCCATCACCGGCAAGCCTCGTCTGGAAGATTTCGGCCACCTCTCGCCCGTCCCGCCCGATGAATACTTCGGAGGAGCCCTCTGGCAAATGGTCAAGGCCGTGCATTCGCCCTTCAAATCCGTGCTCAAACTCGGCCTGCTCGAAACCTATGCCGACCCCAAAACATCACACCTCCCGCTCTGTGACCGAATCAAGCATAACATCACCCTGAATCGCCGGGGAGTTCAACGAACCGATCCCTACGCCGCCCTGTTCAGCACCCTGCATACATACTACGCCAAGCAGGGAGATCAGGAAGCCGCAGCCCTGCTCACCGCATCATTCATGTTCAAGGCCAACCTGTGCGACATCCCGTTTTTCATGAATCTGGCGGCCCGTCCAGAGGACCAGAGCCTTATCACCGCCCTGTTCGGACCTGGGCCAGCCGACCCGGAAAAAGTCTGCAACAGCAACGATATCTGGTCCTTTGCCAAATCTCTCAAGATGGGGTCAAGCGTCCGTCACTACATGGTCAATACCTACCAGCGCATTCAGTCCGGCCTGTCTGCAAACGGCAAAACCGACACCCTTATCAACCCTGAGGATCTGACCCGCATGGGCCGCCGTATCGGAGCCAACTTCTCTAAAAAACAAAATAAAATAATGCGTGTACCTTTCATGGACACCAAAAGTAACGGATTTGCCATCCTTCACCTGTCCGCTGAAAAAGCCCCGGGCAAAAAGCCCATCTGGGTCGTGCGCGGAGGCTCGTCCTCCGAGGCCAAAAAATCCGCTGAATCGCTTCAGCTCCTGCACCGTAGCGGCGACCCTGCCATCATGCTCGCATGGCTGCTGGCCAACCGGATATACCACCCCAAAAGCTTGCTTCAAGCTGACCGGACCGTGGCCCCCATATCCGTGGCCGACCTGCAAAAAGTAATGCCCGCCATGTACGAATTCTTTCCCTTCAACAAGACCTTTGAGCGCGATATCAACGAAGGACTAGACCCGGAACGGGTAACCCGCGCTTTTTTCATATTCAACCTGACCGTCCCGCCCGAAACCCGAAAGATCGAGCAGGCCGCCGTCATCTACGCTACCAATTGGGGCGAGATGTATTGCCGGACGTTCATCAAGCCCGGCCCTCTGCTCGAAAAACAGGCCTCCCGGTTCCTGATCAAAAATCTCGATCATCCCATGGTCGGCATACCGGAGATGGTCCTGTTCCTGCCCAAGGGGTCTCAGTGCAAACGGATTAATTTGGTATAACGAAAAAGATTGGAAAAAATGAAAACACCCAAGCCCCCGTATTACGCCGTCATATTCACGTCCACCCGCACACTTGTGGACGATGGATACGCTGAAACAGCCAGCCGCATGGTTCAACTCGCCGAGACAATGCCCGGTTTTATTGGCGTAGAATCAGCCCGGGAAGAAGTGGGGATAACGGTCTCGTACTGGAAAAGTCTGGACGCCATCAAGGCATGGCAGCAACACCCGGAACACATGGAAGCGCAACGGCACGGACGCAAAAAATGGTATGAAACGTTTACAACGCGGATATGTCTGGTGGAACGAGAGAACGAGTTTTCGCGCTAGAATCGATAACAATAGTATTTCACGTCAACATCCATGAGCGGAACCGAATCAGGCACTTGTTCCAGCGTCACTTCCGCAAATCCGCTCTTCTCGTAAAATCGATGGGCGGCGTGATAGACATCCACGGTGCCAAGATAAATTTCCCTGACACCCCGCTTCCCGGACCAGTCAAGCAGGGTCGCCATCAATGCGGCGGCAACGCCCCGCTCCTTACCGCGCCAGTTCTTTTTCACGAACATCTTGCGCAAGGCGGCAATCCCGTCACCGACATCCTTGATGGCGATGGTGCCCGCCAGTTCATCGTCCATGAAAGCGAGCCAGAAATTACCGCCCTCCTGCTGATAATAGCCGGGGATGTCACGCAAATCAGGCTGCTTTTCGGCAGATGTAGCAACGCCGAATTCCTGAATCTGGACGCTCGTGATGAGATCAACGATGGGATCGGTGTCTTCGTCTGTGTATGGAATGATGCGCATAATATTCAGATCATTCTGGTGGCGACCCAGTCCAGCACCATGGCGGGATTGACCGGAACCTGAGTATTCAAAGCGTCCTGAGCCTGTTCGAGGGCAAGATCGATTCGCCGCAACCCTTTCAGGTCATACATTTGGACCAGACCGGCGGAAAGCGGTGTACCACAGGAGCCGGATAGGGCTTCGCGCAGTTCGCGTTGCATTCCGAGCACCACTTGCATGGCGAGATGTTTGTCCACTGAACCCTTGGCCGACGTGCGCTCGAACCAGCCGAGACCGGTACGCCAAAAACCTGCCAAAGCAGTGGTCCACTCGGTAATTTCAGGAGAATTCTCACGAACATCGGGCCAGGCCAAAGTAACGACCCATGAACGGGAAACAAGGGTTTCAAGGAGACGCTCGCGCTGGGGAGCGGTCAGGATGAAAACATTGCCGGGACGCGGTTCCTCAAGGGATTTGAGCAATGCGTTGGCTGCCTCGGTCATGAACATCTGGGCCTCGGCAAAGATGGACACACGGTATCCGTCGCCGTTTGGCGGCTGGCCCCATGTGCCGCGCTGCTCACGCACGGATGCCACTTTTATCAGCCCTTCGCGCCCATCGAAAAAGAGAAGATCATTGAAAGCGAGATCAACAATCTGCTTGCAGGCCGGACACTGGCCGCACGGGACAGAGCCTGACGCGCAATTGAGACGCATGGCCCAATAAAGGGAAAGGGCAACACGGGAATCCGCATCGCCACCCTCTATGATTATTGATTGGGGAGGATCAAGAGCGATGGTGTTCAGACGCTTTACCGCATGCTCCTGCCCTGTCAGGGCGGCCAGCGGGTCAGCGTTCATGGTCATCATTCACTCCTCGATTTTCCTGTCTGTCAAAAGGTCTGTGCGCGGTCAGGACCAACAGAAACGATTCCGACTTTCACACCGGTGATCTCTTCAATCCGCTTCAGATACTTCACAGCGTTTTCCGGGAGTTCATCCCAGGAACGTACGCCGGTGATATCCTCGTCCCAACCGGGCATGGATTCGTAGACCGGCGTGACGTATGCCATACCGTTCTGCTCCTGCGGCGGGTAGGAGACCTGCTCGCCCTTGTACTCGTAAGCGGTACAGAGCTTGATTTCCTTGAGGCCGGACAGGACATCGAGCTTGGTGATAGCCAGCTCAGTAGGCCCATTGAGGCGAACAGACTCTCTCAGGACAACGAGATCAAGCCAGCCGCAGCGACGTTTTCGCCCGGTAGTGGCACCGAATTCATGGCCCTGTTTCTGAAGATATTCTCCATCGGCATCGTTAAGTTCAGTGGCAAAAGGACCACCGCCCACACGAGTGGTATACGCCTTGACGATGGCGACGATCCGCTCCAGATCGCGCGGAGAACAACCAGAGCCAATCGCGGCATTGGCGGTAACCGTATTGCTTGATGTCACAAAGGGATAAGTGCCGTGGTCGATGTCCAGATGAGTCCCCTGAGCACCCTCGAACAGGACCGCGCCGTTGGCTTCCTGAATGGCCGAGGAGACGTCACCGAGATACGGAACCAGCCGCTCGGCATAGGGAGGAATTTCATTGAAAACTGTATCGGCATCGACCATATCCACACCGTAAAGGTGCTTGAAGAGAACATTCTTTTCCTCAAGGGCCTTTTCGATCTTCTCTCTGAGAAGTGCGGGATCGGCAAAGTCGCTCGCGCGGATGCCGCAACGATGCATCTTGTCCTCATAGCAAGGTCCAATGCCGCGTCCGGTGGTGCCGATTTTCTTGGAATCGGACTTGACGGACTCGCGCGCGCCATCCATCTGGCAATGGTACGGCATGATGATATGGCACTTCTTGCTGATCATCATCCGGCCTGCGGAGACGTCGATACCTTTGGCGTCGAGCTTGTCCAGCTCCGCGCAGAAGACGACCGGGTCCAGCACCACGCCGTTACCAATCATGCACATCTTGCCCGGATGCAGGATACCTGAGGGAATCAGGTGAAGGATACACTGCTCACCGTCCACAACAAGCGTGTGACCGGCATTGTTTCCACCTTGAAAACGAACGATGGCGTCCGAGTTCTCGGCAAGTATATCAACTATTTTACCTTTGCCTTCGTCTCCCCACTGAGATCCGAAAACTACTATATTGGCCATTTATTGCTCCTTGAAATGCCGACATTAACGATCCGGCCTCTATTGCACGCACAACCGGTTATATTCCGTAAATATAATTATATGTATCTGTCAACTCCACAGAACACCGATTACCGATTTGAAGGCAAAACAGCATCCGGTCTCTTATCAACAATCTTGATTTATTTTTTTTTCTTGGTCTTGGGGTTGAGCGTAAGCAGTTTGCCCCGGCGATCCTTCTTCTCATCAAGAGGCGGAACTTCCGACAATCTGGCTCCATGCGGGGCCGTCTGTCCGGGCGTATCTTTCAAGGAATGAGCTGGCGAGGTCAACGCTGCCAGGTCGATCTCAACGGAATTATCGCCCGGCCTGCGAGACCGAGCCCAGTTGTAATTGAAAAGCTGATTCTTGAAACGAGTGGACTGGATGAGATTGAACACCAGAACAGATTCTTCCCACCGCTTGGAGGGTTCGAAATGGCTCACTTTTTCGGCATACTTCTCCCACAAACTCATGAGTGAAGCTTCATCATAGGCATTGATCTGCCGCGCCAGTTTCAACAGCGCCTTTTCCATATAATTCTCTGACATCTATTTTTCCTTACGTCTTTCCGGTACGACTGCCGGGATACTCTGCATAGCAAAAATACCTGCAACCCGCCAACGTAAAATCGCCTCCGGCCCTGGGACCGAAGGCGACACATTACTAAATTCCAACGGATGCTAGTAAACACCCTTGTTATTGAAAAACTGACTGTACTTTTGATCGTCACCCTGAATATGGCTGATCAACCAGTCCTTGAGGAAATCCATGATTTCCATGGTCACCGAAGATTTGCCGGACAAAACGTCTTCTTCAAAGGCGATAATCGTATTCACGAACTTCTTGTGCGCGGCCATATGCTTTACCTGCCCGGAATAGTTGTGTTCTTCGAACAGGGCTTCTTCATCGTTAAAATGAAATACGGTATAGTCCTTGAGTTCATTAAGGATACTAAGAACAACTTCCTGTCCTTTCCCGGTCCGCATGGCATTCTGCAAAGAATTAATCAAATTAATAAGTTTGATGTGTTCCTCATCGATCCAGCGGATATTCACCGACAGATCATCGGACCACTGTATCAATCCTTTGGGATCAACCACTCTGAGCCCGGAACGATCAGAGAGTTTGCGCCCGGAAGCCTCCGGTGACCTCTTTTGCACCGCTCTCCCGACTACTGGAGTTTCAAAAGAAGCTGTCTTTGGACCGGAGTCATCAGACATGTCACGAATGACCACATCAAGCTCACTTGCCATGGTAGACATGGATTCCAGAGCCTGTGCGGCCTGGATCATGCCCTCTGCCGTCTCAGAAGCTATCTGCGTGACATCAGCCACGGCCCGGTTGATCTCTTCGCTGGCTGCGGACTGCTCCTCGGAAGCTGCGGCAATGGATTCCACCTGACCGGCAGTCTCCTCGACGATGGCCACGATCTCAGTCATGTACTGTCCTGATTCATTGGCTGCATCCGTGGACTTGACAATATCTTCGACAGATTTCTCAACGGCCGTGATATTTTCGCGGGCCTGAGTCTGAATTTTATTAACAGCGTCACCAACTTGCTTGGTGGCTTGCATGGTCTTTTCCGCCAGCTTGCGAACTTCATCTGCGACAACAGCAAAGCCACGCCCGGCCTCACCCGCACGGGCTGCCTCAATGGCGGCATTGAGAGCCAGCAGGTTGGTCTGGTCCGCTATGTCGGTGACCACGTTCATGATATTTCCGATATCCTCGGCCTGTTTGCCGAGTTCGGACATGCTTGAGTTGAGGTCGAGAATCTGAATCTTGATGGCATCAATGGACAGTACGGCTGCACGGACGCCATCGGCTCCGGTCTGCGCGTTCTCTCTCGCCCGCCCGGCTGACTCGGCTGCGCTGGAAGCATTACGCGCAACCTCCAGAACCGTGGCGTTCATCTCTTCCATTGCCGTGGCTGTCTCGGCCATGCGGTCCCGCTGAATCTCGGTCCCATGACCAACCTGATCCACCTGAGAAGCAAGCTGGCCCACCGATGATGCCAGGTTCTGTGATATGCGGCCAGCCTCGGCTGCGGCCCGGCTCATGATATCAAGAAGCTCCCTGACCTGCGCCTGCTGCGCTTTGGCCTCGTCCGTGGCCTTCCGGGCCTCGGCAGCACTCTTCTCAGCCTGCTCGCCCTTGACTGCAACCTCAGTCATGTTCTCTTTCAAATTATCGACCATGGTCACAATGGCATCTTTGAGAGCCAAAAGTTCTTCTGTATATGCACCGGATATCGAGACATCCAGATCCCCATCTGCTATTTGACCGGCAAATTTCTGCAAATTCCCAAGAGGTGTGGTCAGCTTGGTGTTCAGATTGTAGAGAACGATAAGCACGATCACCACACCGATAAGAACACAAACAAGCTGGGTAATCAGCAAAGTGAAAACCCGATCTTCGGATTCGCCCTGCATCATGACAACAGCGGTATCCATGGTCTTCAGGACCTCGACACTTTGAGAGGAAATCTTGACAACGTCAGGTTCACCGGAGGTAACAGCCTTCTCGATCTCTGCCTTGTAGGCAACCCACAAATCACTGACCTTGACCAGTTGAACATGGACCGCACTGCTGGCAGCAGGCAGCTTGGCCATGGCTCCTGTCGGATCAGTAGTCAACGGAGCCTCGCCGGAATCGGACAGGGCTTCCAGAGTGGTCTCAAAAACATCTATGGTAGAGGCAATCTGTGCCTTGAGCGCGTCACTTTTGATTGCACCAAACGCCAAGGTCTCTTTGGCAAGCTTCTGGCTAAGCATCCGCTGTCTTCCGGCAAGATTGATGACCAAGCTGTCATTCTTCTGGCTGGACGTGACTATCCACGTAGCCGCAAACATCCCCACAATGATTAAAAAAATCATGGAGACCGAACCGATCAGCCGAAATTTAATACTCACAATATCCCTCCGAGCTCGTTATTTGTACCCTGGCAAAAGCTGGTGTGCTGTCTTAGCTTCTTTATATCAGACGGAAGCAATAACAGTAGGAACAATACCTATTTGAAATAAAAAAGACAAACAAAAAAAAGAGCTGCCCAAATAATCTGGGCAGCTCCTTTCAGCATTTACGTCAATTCAGAACGATTCCAGCTCCTAGAATCGTTCAAACCCTGAATCGTCATCCGAGTTCATATCAAGAGAGAGGCCTTCACCAGCCAGAGGAGCAGGTGTGGGCTGAACCCTTCCCATGGCCTTTGGCTTGGATGCACCAACCTGCTTTGTTCTCGGATCATAGGCAGGCTTTCCTGTCCCTCGACTCCTGGTCGAAGTAGATATATCGTTCTTGCCGACCTTGAAGAAGCGTATTACCTGCTGCAGTTGTACTGCCTGGCTGGACAATTCCTCCGCAGTGGAGGCCACTTCCTCGGATGCCGATGCATTCTGTTGAATGATCTTGTCCATTTCCTGAATGGCCTTGTTCACCTGGCTACTACCCTCGTTCTGCTCATTGGTGGCTGCGGATATCTCCTGCACCAATTCTGCGGTCTTCTGGATATCCGTGACAATCTTACCCAAAAGCTCTCCAGCCTCTTCGGCCACCTTGACGCTGGAGATGGACAACTCGCTGATCTCGGAGGCAGCAGTTCCGCTACGCTCGGCCAACTTGCGGACTTCAGCGGCAACAACCGCAAATCCCTTGCCATGTTCACCGGCACGGGCAGCCTCAATGGCGGCGTTAAGAGCCAGGAGATTGGTCTGACGGGCAATTTCTTCCACGATACGAATCTTGTCCGCAATCTGCTTCATGGCAATCACGGTCTCGGCAACGGCCT
>JAFLJW010000313.1 GCA_022712815.1 Pseudodesulfovibrio sp.
AAAATAAATCCACACAGGAGGAACAGATATGCCCCTCATGACCTGGGATGAATCCATGTCCGTCAGCGTCAAGGAAATTGACGACCAGCATAAAACGCTCATATCTCTCATCAATCAAGCTTACGAAGCCATCCAGACACATGATGAGCACGTAATGACCGAACTCATCGACAAGATGCGTGCATACGCGAGCATGCACTTTGCCTTTGAGGAAAAACTCATGAAAAAACACGGCTTTCCTGAACTCGAGCATCACAAATTCAAGCACGCCCAATTCAATAGCGAAGTGATCAATTTCAGAAAAAAACAATTCGAGAAGACCAACCTTTCCCAGATTTTCGTATTCCTGAGCCGCTGGCTCACCACGCATATAATGAATGAAGACATGCAATACACCCCGTACATGCCAAAGGAAGAGACCACGGAAGATTAACAAGCTGTTGAAAATCCCACGATTGCAGTATTATTTCGCCAATTAAAAAAGCCCGCCACAACGACGGGCTTTTCACTTATTGACCTGAGTCTCAGCTATTCACCGCGAATCTCATAAAATGCCTTGGCAAATTCCTGCATGATTTCATCGACATCTTCCAAAAGCTCTTTCTTGAAATCAAACCGTGTCGGGGCAATGCCCATCATGGCCGTATCCCAATAAACCTGCCGAGGCGGAATCGCAAACTCAAAACCGAGATGGTAGGCGTTGACGCCCCCTTCGGTCCGAATACTCATGACCTTCATAATGATATACCCGACATTTTCAATCTCATATCCTTCGGCAGGATAATTATCGACATACGCGTTGTCATTGACCTTCATCCCGCGCATGTACTTTTCAAAAGCCGCGATCGCGCTGGCCTGAACGTCCTTGGCATCAATCATATCATCGGCATCAACGAAAACCATAATATTATCAAGTATCCTGATTTTTTTGAACTTCTCAGTTTTTTCAGAAGCAAATGCCGACTGTGCAGTAATGAACATGACCAGCATGACCACCAGAACAAATACTTTTCTCATGAGCACCCCCTCGAGTATTGAAACCGTTCAGATACAAACACTTTATGCCTGCATGATAACCATAAAACAAAATGGATTGTAAAGGAATGAAGTCAGAATATCGTGGCTGGCAAAAGTTGACCTTACACCGGATATACTCAGCCATATAGAAACTATCTATAGCTAAAATCTATAAATCTTATATTAAACGATTGGTATCGACGTATACTTTTAGCTAGAGTCCCACGAGGTAAAATTGGGGACAAAGTGAATTTTGAGGTTGAATCAAAAACGCACAAGCAGGAGGATGGCATGAAAAATTTCTTTGCCACGCGGACAGGCATCGTGTCTGTCGGGCTGGTAATCGGGGTCTTTGCGGCACTGCTTCAGTATTGGGGAAATCCGGGGAACATGGGAATTTGCGTTGCCTGTTTTGAACGGGACATCGCTGGTGCCGTGGGGCTGCACCGGGCGGGAGTGGTCCAGTACATGAGGCCGGAAATCATCGGTTTTGTACTCGGTGCCATGGTGGCCGCCTTTGTTGGCCGGGATTTCCGGCCTCGGACCGGGTCTGCGCCCATAGTCCGCTTCGTACTCGGAGCCTTTGCCATGATCGGAGCACTGGTCTTTCTCGGATGCCCCTGGCGGGCCTTTCTCAGACTGGCTGGCGGCGATCTCAATGCCATCTTCGGAATCCTCGGACTCGTGGTCGGCGTATGGATCGGGACCCTGTTCTTCCGCCGGGGCTATAGTTTGGGACGAAGCCAAAAGACCTACACTTCGGTCGGACTGGTCATGCCTTTGATCATGGCCGGCTTCCTGATTTTGATGCTTTTGTTTCCCCAGATAGAAGGCCAGGCAAAATCCGGTATTCTGCTGTATAGCCTCAAAGGCCCCGGAGCCATGCACGCTCCCCTGCTCATCTCTCTGGCTGTCGGATTGCTGGTCGGTGCGATTGCCCAACGAAGTCGCTTCTGCACCATGGGTGCTTTCAGGGATCTGATTCTTTTCAAGCAGGTGCATCTGTTCTCAGGTGTCCTGGCCCTTGTGGTGGCCGCCTTTGTCATTAATCTCGTGCTGGGACAGGTGCATGTAGGCTTTGAAGGCCAGCCCGTAGCACACTCTCAGTCGATCTGGAACTTTGCAGGCATGGTTCTGGCCGGGCTGTGCTTTGCCCTTGCCGGCGGCTGCCCCGGCAGGCAGCTCTTTCTGTCCGGTGAAGGCGATGGCGACGCTGCCGTATTTGTTTTCGGCATGATCGTAGGCGCGGCCTTTGCCCATAACTTCGGTCTGGCCAGCTCTCCCAAGGGTGTCGGCCCGCATGGCATTGCAGCCGTGTTCATCGGACTGGCAGTGTGTCTGTTAATCGGTCTTACAATGCGCAAAAAAGCTTAAGGAGAATAAGGTCATGAGTGAACTTATTGACGCACGCGGACTGTCCTGCCCCCAACCGGTTTTGGACACATTAACCAAAATCGAGAGCATGGGGTCGGGCAAGCTTGAAGTCCTTGTTGACACCGAAGCTGCCAGGGAAAACGTTTCCCGTGCCGTACAGGGCAAGGGGTGGCGAGTGGATTCCATTGCCGAAGACGGAGACGAGTACCGCTTGGAACTTATCAAGGAGTAGGCTTGAAGATCTTCAGCTTTTTCAAAAAATGGCAGGCCCGAAACAAGGATCGCCAACGCGCCGACAGAGGCCTGCTCATTTTTGAAAACACCAGCGAAGTCATTCGGGCTGAATTGGTCCTGAAAGAGAGGGGCTGGGACATCAAGGTCATGGGACCTCCTTCTGAGATTCAGAAAGGATGTGATCTGGTGATCGAGTTCCCTCTCATTGAGGAATTGAATATTCTGCGCAGCTTGAAAAAAAACGGAACCGTGCCTTTAGAAGTCGTGCCGGTGACTGGCCCTCTGCTGACTCCGGTGAACTTGTTCCAAATCAAAGACTTTGGTGACCACCTCATGGTACGTGCCGCCAACATGAAACTGACCGTGGAGAAAAGCAGCCTGATCATCGTCAACATTTCCGGCGGCGGCTGCCCTGATGTGCCTTTTCTTGCTGCATGCATGATCGGTAAATCTCTGGACAATGCCCCCAGGCCGCGTGAAATCGGACATACTCTGTGTGGATATGCCCTGGATTTGGCTTTTGAGGAGATGAAACAAAAATGCTTGCCGTAGTAGGGACTGTTCCAGACCTCAATACCCCGCTTCTGGATGCACCGGTGACCTTTGAGGATGGGAAATTGCTGGTCGGCAAGTACACGATTGCCCCGGATCGGGGGACTCCGGCCCTGCTGATGGCTGCGACGCGAACCTCCCAGCACTTGGGATTACCGCTTCCCCATGCTTTTCTGATCGGAGATGAAGGGCTGGGGGATGGCAGCCGGGAGTTGTATCGTCACCTGGTCGAGGTGTTGCAGGACAGGCAGTATTCAACCATGGTTTTTCATTATCTCCAGCCGGATGTGGACTGGCATAACAAAATTCTGTTGACCATCCAGTCCTTGCCCAAAAAGCCCCGGCTCATTGCTGATGCCGGATTTATGTATGCGGCAAAGATGAGCGGTCAGGCTACGGCCTATGACCTTTTCACCCCGGACACCGGAGAACTGGCCTTTCTTGCCGACGAAACCGCGCCACACCCGTTTTATACGCGAGGATTCATCCTGCACAAAGAGAACAAGGCACCGGATTTGATTTCCCGGGCATATGCGAATGAGAATGCTGCCTCCTGCCTGTTGGTCAAGGGCAATATCGATTACATTGCCGATGTGGACGGCATCCTGGCAACGGTATCCGGGCCTGTCGAGGAAGCCATGGAGGCCATGGGCGGTACGGGCGACACCGTGACAGGCATGGTTTCCGCCCTGATTGAGTCCGGTATTTCCGTACCCGAGGCCTCACACATTGCCGCTCAGGCCAACCGATTTGCTGGTTGCAAGGCCCGGCCTACCCCCGGTTCCCAGATATCCGAACTGGTCCCCCATATCCCGGCAGCCTTGGCCGAGGCCATAGCAGCACACTCAGACAACGGTTCTGGCTCATGAGTTTTCGCCCGATCAGTCCGGACATGACACTTCTTGATGCCGTACACCACTATCCAAACACCGAATCCGTATTCCGCGCCAAAGACAAACAGGCCGGAGAATGTATTCTGTGCAAAGCCCTGTTCGAAACGATCGAGGCCATGACCATTCGCTACGGACTGGACCTTGAGGAACTTATTTTCGATCTGGAACAGGCTTCCCGCGAAAATTGCACAAATCAAACCGGAAAAAAATGATACGATCAAGTTAGAAATAGCGTATAAAAAAAGAAAAGGACTCACGTGCATTATACACGTAAGTCCTTGATTTCGTTGGTGGGCTATACAAGATTCGAACTTGTGACTTCTTGCTCCGGAGGCAAGCACTCTATCCAACTGAGCTAATAGCCCACAAGAGAAATGTAGCTATACTCAGCCGCTACTGTTTGTCAAGATCACAATCTTAGTTCAGTGAAAATGAAAACACCTGTCTTAGCCCATTCCTCCGCTTCCTCCAACGATCACACGGGATTTCCCTTGCAAAAAAGTCTAAAAAAAGTCTATGTGTCTGAAAATAATAGAGGACAGGCGCAAACTTGTTCCAATAAGACACGTGCTGCATGCACAATTCCGTCAGGGAGCATGATGGATAAAAAACGAATTATCCTGGCGATTACCGGAGCAAGTGGCACGGTCTACGCAACATCAATCATCAAGGCTGTTAATGGCCGTGACGATGTGGAACTCCATGTCATCATTTCCGATGCTGCAAAAAAAGTGCTCAGTCTGGAAACCGACCTTTCACCAGATGCTCTCACCGCCGGTGCAACGGCAGTTCATGCCCCAGACAACATTGCCGCCCCACCCGCCAGCGGGTCATGGCAGCATGACGGCATGATCATCTGCCCCTGTTCCATGGCAAGCTTGTCTGCCGTGGCAAACGGATACGGGCACAATCTCATCCACCGGGCAGCGGACGTCACCCTGAAAGAGGGCAAAAAACTCGTCCTCGTTCCCCGCGAAACTCCCCTGAGCACCATCCATCTGAAAAACATGCTCGCGGCCAGACAAGCCGGGGCTATCATATTACCGGCATGTCCGGGCTTCTACCATCGCCCGGAATCCATCGAAGACCTTGCAGATCATCTGGCAGGAAAAATTCTCGACCAACTGGACATCCCTCACGAACTCTTTGCAAGGTGGGGGGAGTAGGAGACTTATTATGGAAATCACATGGTTCGGACACTCAAATTTCATGCTCAAAACCGGAGATGCGACTATTCTCATCGACCCTTTTTTCGTGGGAAACCCATCATCTCCCACGACCTACGAGAAAATCGAAACATGCGATCTCATCCTCGTCACCCATGACCATACCGACCATGTGGGCCAGACCCTTGAACTGGCCATCAAGCACGATGCCGAGGTCGTGACCATATTCGACACCATCCAGAACCTCATCACACAAGGACTGCCCGAGCACCTCGGCGTACCCATGAATATCGGCGGCACGGTCAACCGTCAGGGGCTGGACATCAAGATGGTTCAGGCCATGCATTCCGCCGTTCACGGCGCAGCCGCCGGATTCATCCTTACCGAGCCAGGCGGATTGTGCGTGTACAACTCCGGCGACACCGGATTATTCGGGGATATGGAACTTTTCGGAAAATTTCATGACATCGACATAGCAATTCTGCCTATCGGAGGACGTTTCACCATGGGAGCCGGACAAGCCGCCTATGCCTGCAAACTGCTCGGATGCAAAAAAGTCATTCCCCAACACTGGGGAACATGGCCGATTCTGGGCCAGAGCACCGAAACTTTTGCCGAACAACTCGCTCTGGTCGCCCCGGACACCGAACTGATCGAAATCGAAATCGGTAAGTCCGTAACAATCTAAAATATATCAACACGCCCTAAGGCGTTCGGGATGCCTTGAGTCCCTGCAAGGCCAAATGTATTTTTTCCGCTTTTTTCTTGCCGATTCCCGGCAGGAACTGGATATCAGTACGCTCGGCCTCCAGCATCGCATCAAGTGATTCAAACCGGTCCCACAATATCCGCGCCGTCTTTGGTCCAATACCTGGCAGTGACGTCAATTCACTGCTCAAGACCGCTTTCTTGCGCGCCCGACGCTGCCGCCCCAGCACGAATCTATGGGCCGTGTCCCGTACCATCTGCAAGAAAAGCAACTCCGCACTGCCCGGCTTGAGCGGAAGCGGATTCTTTCGTTGCGGCCTGAAGATCATATCGCCCAGCTCTCCGGCCCGACGCGATGGTCCCTTTGCAATGGAAGCCAGCTCCCAGCAAATATCCTCCACGCACCCAGACAATGCACGCTCAACGGCTGAAATCTGCCCACGGCCACCATCGATCAACACCAAATCAGGCCAGGGAGGACCGGACTCGACCCGGCGCACCGCCCAGGCTGCCAAAGCAGCATAATCATCACCGGAGCCTTCGAGTTCAGGAAATGCGTACAGCCTTGAGGCTCCCTTGTTCCGCCGCCCGTCCTCAAACACAACCTGCCCAACGCGCATGTCATGGCCAGCCAGATGGGATGCGTCCACACATTCGATTCGCGCAGGCTCCACGGATAGTTTCAATACTTTCTGCAACCGAACCGTAATGGTATCTGTCCGTTCCTTTGCCTGCCGGGCAACACTCCGGGCAATCTCAAGCAGCTTCTTTTCCTGCGTACTTTGCGGAAGAATGATACGTACCATTCCAGCTCGTCGTTCTGAAAGGACTTCGGACAAGAGGGAATCCGTCTCGTGCGGTGCAATGATGGTGGAGGGAATAAACCGCCCCACTCCATAGAATTGGGCAAGAAAGCTTTCCACGACCTCCGGCCCCTCATCCAGAGTAAGCCCCGGCCAGAAAAACTGTTTCTGATCCAGAAGCCGCCCCTGACGAATAAAGAGCAGGCCAAGGCCCAACCCTTTCTTGTTTTCCGAAAGACCGATCACATCGCGGTTCCGGTTATCGTGAATGACAGCGACCTGTCCCTCGACAGTCTTTTTCACGGCCCGGAGCTGATCACGGTATTCGGCAGCGCGTTCAAATTCCATATCCTGCGACGCGGCTTTCATTTTCCTTGTCAGGGAATCGATCAAATCTCTGCTTTTCCCGGAAAGAAGCATCTCTACCCGATGGACCTGTTCTTTATATAGAGATGTATCAACATCCAACACGCAGGGCGCCCAGCACTGGTGCATATCATGGTACAAACAGGGTCGTATCCGGTTCTTAAAGACATTGTCGCTGCACTTGCGCAGGGGAAATACCTTGCCGAGCAATTTCCACGTGGCTCTGGCCGCAGCAGCGGAAGTAAACGGCCCGAAATAGACCGCCCCGTCACGGGCAGCCTTGCGCGTTATGGAAAGACGCGGAAATTCAGACTGCTTGTCCAGCTTGAACAGGACATACTGCTTGTCGTCTTTCAGAACCACATTGTACCGTGGCCTGTGTTTCTTTATCAGGCCGGACTCCAGAAGCAACGCTTCCTTCTCGGTATTAGTCAGCAGGATATCGACCTGACGAACGTGCGTAATCAGAACTCTGGTCTTGGGCGTATGGCCGGCACTTTTCTGAAAATAGGACGCAAGCCTCCTGCGAAGTCGCTTGGCCTTGCCCACATAGATGATTCTCCCACGTCCATTTTTCATCAAATAGACACCGGAAGAGTCTGGATAATCGGCGGCA
>JAFLJW010000215.1 GCA_022712815.1 Pseudodesulfovibrio sp.
TTGCGCAGGGAGGCGAGGGTTTCAGGCCATGCACGGGTTTTCAGGCCGCAATCCGGGTTGACCCACAAGCGTTCTGCGGGGATTACCTTCAGTGCCTTCTGGAGGAGCCAGTATATTTCATCCGCTCCGGGTACACGAGGACTATGGATATCATAGACACCTGGTCCTATGTCCGAAGGAAATCGGTCGGCATCAAAGGCTTCAAGCAAATCCATGCCGCTGCGACTCGCTTCGATACTAATGACATCGGCATCCATTTTGGCAATCCACTTCATGATAGTATTGAATTCACTGTAGCACATGTGGGAGTGGATTTGTGTGCTGTCTGCCACACCGCTTGCAGTGAGCCTGAAGCAATCGACGGCCCATCGCAGGTATTCCTCCTGCTGGTCCTGTCGTATGGGCATACCTTCACGAAGAGCTGCTTCATCAATCTGGATAATGTTTATTCCGGCTGCTTCAAGATCAAGGACTTCGTCGCGGACAGCCAGCGCTATCTGGCGACACACTTCGCTACGGGGTATATCGTCGCGGACAAAGCTCCAGCACAGGATGGTCACTGGTCCGGTTATCATCCCCTTCATTAGTTTTTTCGTCAGGCTCTGTGCGAAAACTGCCCAATCCACGGTCATCTTTTCAGGTCGGGACACATCACCATATATAATGGGCGGTTTGACGCACCTGCTGCCATAACTCTGCACCCATCCGTTGGAAGTGAAACAGAATCCTTCCAATTGCTGCCCGAAGTATTCGACCATGTCGTTTCGTTCCGGTTCGCCATGTACCAGGACATCGAGGCCCAATTCCTCTTGTTTTTCTACAATTTGGGCTATTTGTTTTTGCATTTTTGCATTGTACTGGCTTTGGGACAGCTCTCCCTTCTTGTATTTCAACCTCGTTTCTCTGATTTTTGGTGTCTGCGGGTATGAGCCGATAGTCGTGGTGGGGAAAAGGGGAAGCTTGAGCCGGTCTCGTTGAATCAAATGACGTTCGGCAAAGGACGAGGAGCGTTCAAGCATGTCCGGAGAAATGTCAAGAAGCCTGTTCTGGGTGTGTGGGTTGATGACCAGAGAGCTTGTTTTTCTTGTCTGCAGGGCCTCACGATTTTCATTGAATAGCGATGGAGTCCTTTTGTCGGACAGGGATGCTTTCAAGGCCGCTATTTCCTCGCATTTTTGTATGGCAAACGCCATCCACTGTTTCAGTTCCGGCTTGAGGTTCTGCTCTGCGCGAATATCCATGGGGGAGTGGAGCAAGGAACAACTGGAGCTGATCATTACCCGGTCTTCTCCAAGTTTCTTGCAGGCAGTGTCCAACTGGTCCGCGGCTGCATCAAGATTGGTTTTCCAGACATTTCTTCCATCCACCAAACCGAGTGAAAGGGTTTTGTGCTCAGGCAGTTTGGATAGAACTTCTTTGAGTTGACTGGCTCCCCGTACAAGGTCGAGATGGATGCCGTCCACGGGAAGGGATAGCGTCAGGTCAAGGTTTTCCTTTAGTTCTCCGAAGTACGTGGCAAGCAGGAGTTGCGTATTTCCAGCCGCTGCCTTGAGTTTGGAATACGCAAAAGGGAAAGCCTGTATCGCTTCCGTATTCAGTTCCGTGCAAAGAACCGGTTCATCAATTTGAATTAGTGGGCAGTGGGCTGCGAGTTCGGAAATGATTTTGCAGTAAATGGTTGTTACGTGCTCAAGGTGGTCCCAGCGGTTGCATCCGTCAACCTCTTTTGCCAGCAAAAGGAAGGTCAGGGGACCAATCAGGACCGGTTTTGGTGTGTGGCCGAGTTCCCTGGCTTTCAGGACATCAGTCAGCAAATGGGAGCTGCTTTTCCTGAAGGGCGTGTCCGGGCCAAGTTCCGGGACGATGTAGTGGTAGTTGGAATCAAACCATTTGGTCATTTCCATGGCAGGAACGCCTTTTTCCGCATCGCCTCTGGCCATGTGGAAGTATGTCCTGAGGCCGATTTCCTGCCCGTCCCACTGGAAACGTTTTGGTACGGCACCAAGCATGGAAATGGTGTCAAGCACATGGTCATATAGCGAGAAGTCACCGACCGGCAGCAAGTCCATTCCCGCTGAGGCCTGAATATCCCAGTGGCGATGTTTGATATCCTCGGCCGTGGAGACAAGGTCGGTTTTGGTTGTGTCGCCTCTCCAGTACTTTTCAAGGGCCCATTTCAATTCGCGGTTGATTCCCATTCTGGGAAAACCCAATACGTGCGCGTTCATGTCTACTCCATGTTTCTGGGTGAAAGACGAAGAGCACTCTTCTCGAAACGGCATTGGATGCAGATAGGGACACGCTGGGTTTTATAGCCGTGCGAGTACATGATTATCCGCAACACCAACCTGATCGCGAGTCGGTTTTGCTCCCTGGCAAGACGTCTTCTGGCTCCCGGCCCTTTGTCGGCTGAAGGTCTTCCTTAAAAAAAAGTGGCCTTCAGCGGGCTTTTTCGGTTACAGCGGCGCGTCCGCAGCGGCTTTTCACCGCTTTCCGTTTCTTGCCAAATCCTTATATCAAGATTTATTGATATTGTGAGTGGGGCGAAAAAGCAAGTTTTTTCCCATAATCAGGGAAGCAGTGGGTGACTGATCTCATTCATTTCAGATCGGGCAAGAGGAAGATGCAAAAAAAACGGTAACTTGGCATAGCGTTTTACCTGACGTTCTGCCCTTGTTTGTATGTGATTTTGAAGAGGCGTATTGTTTTCAAAGGCTGCTTTTCTTTGCTGCCTTGAAGTCGAAAGGAGTTTTAGTGGTTGTAAAATTTATTCCGTCTGCCGGTAAGGTTGCCAGATTGGTGTGCTTTGTTCAGATGGATACTTCAACCTAACAAATTTAGGCAATCCGGTCGAACATACTGGGTAATTTTGGAGAAATCTGTATTTGAATTTGATGGTGGATTCAGGCTATACAATGTGTTCAACCAGTATTTCAAGGAGTAGATTTATGAAACGTCTGATGCCCTTCGTATTGAGCCTGTGCCTTGTTTTAGCCGTTGCCTTTGTCGCTACCAACGCAACCGCCGATGACCAGAAACCTTTTTTCGTCCATTTTGTCGTTGTGAACAAGACGCTGCCGGATGGTTCTGATTCCGGCCCTGCGGTGCTGTTATTCAAGGCGGAAGTCATTAAATTGGCTGGTGGGTATACCGAGCTTGGGTCGAGCAAGGGCGGTTCTCTGGAGAACGGTGTGGTGGAGGATCAGGATAATCTTTCGTTTATTATCGGGGCTGACAAGGATATCAGCAAGGAATTGAAAGCGATGACGAAACGGCTTTTCAAAGATGATGGTGCCTTTATTTTATCCTGGCCGGGCAAGGTGATTTTTTAGTTCATTTGAATTTGTGATCGAGAGTTCGGGCTTGGTATCTTTTTGAAGAAAAAGATGGAAGAGAAAGGGAAGGTCACCTGCGGTGACGATGAAGAACGAGCAAAGAGGTTTCGTCCCCTCCGGGCCGAGTTACTTTTGGGCCAAAGCGTCCAAAAGTAACCAAAAAACGCTTTTTTTGCGGTGTGATCGAGGCTCCCGCAGCGAGAATCAGTAACATCGCTCTGCTAACGAAAAGGCCAAGACGGTCGAAGACTCCCGCCTTGTCCGGTTTCGTTTGACCGCAAAACGATGAACTGCTTCTAAGCTGCTCCTGCCTATTGCGGGTCGTTGTTAGAAAGAGCAAAAAGGATGTGGGGAGAGTTGATCTGAAAGGCTCCCTCAATATCGGCTGCACTTGCCTTTTCTTTCAACCTTGCTTCCGTGAGTTGCGCCAGCGATTAAGGGTACTTTGGGTTAGAAGCCGACCAAGAGGAAAGAGCGGCTTTTGTAGACGGAACCCGAAAGAGCATTATTAACAATCCTCCCCATACAGAAAGGGAGCGCCTATACTTTTCATGGCTGGGAGCGATTCCTCTTGGATCGGATTCTTGACCAAAGCACCCTGCGGCCAAGTTTGGTAATCCGACCTTTTTTGGTTCGTTTTTTGGGGCGGCTCAGCCAAAAAATGAACCCCGCCCGGGGAGGGCTGCCTTTAGGCATCTTAATTCTTTGTCTTTGACTTTGCCTTTTCTTCCCTTTCTATCTTCATGTTTAAGGAAGATAGAGAGGCGGCCCTGTGCGATAGCTTTCTTGAAGAAGTACGTTCAACCCGAATGAGTCCTTTTTTAGCTGACCAACCCCAAAAAGCACCGTGCAGACACGGTGCTTTTCAAAGAACAGTTCTAAAATGGGCTTTAGGAAGAAGCGGCTCCAGCGCACTCGGTTTCGGATGAGACCAGGGTATTCCACTGCACGGGTTCTTCGTGTTTGACCGAACGCTTGAGGGCCGTACCGATGACCTCGTCCCAATGGACCGGAGAGACTCCCACACGGGGACTGCGGGTGGTGAGGTCTGCCTCGGTAAGGATATGTCCGGCAGGTAGGTCACGGGAAAAGACGATGCATTTCCGCAATTTCTTGGCAGCGGCCTGCTCTTCCGGAAAGACCTTTTTGCCCTTGACGCGCATGGCCTTTTCCACTTCGCGGACCATGGTGACCATCTGGGCCAGTTCCACAGGTTCCAGAGAAGCCTGATGGTCTGTTCCTTTGAAAGTTTTGTCCAGCGTAAAATGGCGCTCCACAACACAGGCACCAAGCGCGACCGCGGCAACGCTGGGACCGATACCCTTTTCGTGACCGGAATATCCGACAGGAATACCGTAACGTTCACAAAGCCCGTCCATGACCGGAAGGCCGATCTGCTCTTCGGGACAAGGGTATGTGGAATTGCAGTGCAAAAGTATTATGTCATCATGCCAGGCACGAATTTCGGCCAGAGTGACGTCAATGTCCTCAAGCCCGCTCATGCCGGTGGAAAGAATGATGGGAATATTCGCGGCAGCATATTTACGAACCAGAGGCACGTTGACCAGATCCGCAGAAGATATTTTCAACAGCTCGACGTCCAGGCCAAGAACCTGCTTGAGACTCGGTTCATCC
>JAFLJW010000218.1 GCA_022712815.1 Pseudodesulfovibrio sp.
GTCCCCGGAGGGGCGGAGCGGAGCGACAGCAGCAAGCCTTGTCAGTGTAAACTTTGGCCCGCGAAGAATACTTCAGCTGGCGTCTTTTTGTCCAGAGACGAATGTCCTCGCTTTTCATTGTAGTACCGGAAATACCGGTCAAGGTTCGTAAAGAGCTCTAAACCATTGGCGTGTTCCTTCGGGTAAATCTCCTCGTATTTCACTGTCCACCAGAGTCTTTCGATGAACACATTATCCAAGGCTCGTCCGCGACCATCCATACTGATAGCAATATCCTTGGCGAGCAAAACGTCTGTAAAATCATTGCTGGTAAACTGCGCTCCTTGATCGGTATTGAAGATTTCAGGCGTCCCGTGATCCAAAGCCTTATCCAGAGCCGAGACGCAAAACCAGCAATCCATTGAGTTGGACAGTTCCCAGGCCAAGACATAGCGGCTGTGCCAATCGATTACTGCGGTCAGGTACATGAATCCTCTGTTCATCGGGATGTATGTGATGTCTGCACTCCAAACTTGGTTTACCCGATCAACTTCTGTATTTCGTAGTAAATACGGATAGATATGGTGGCCTTTTGCTGGGCGGCTAGTATGCGGACCTGGGGTTATGGCTTGCAAGCCCATTTGCCGCATCAGTCGGGCCACCCGCTTGTGATTTACTGTATGCCCCGAGCCTCGCAGCCAATCCGTCATGCGAGGTGAACCATATTCAGGAAGCTGCATATATTTTTCATCAATCAAGCGCGTTAACGTCCGGTTTTCTTCCGACTCCGACTTCGCTTCGTAGTAAAAACCAGAACGAGATATGCCTGCCAATCTGCATTGTCGCCGGATGGAATAATCCGAGTGCGGCTTTACCCAAATCCGACGAGTTGCATGCGGCAGGCTTAGAACTTTTTTTCAAGCCATTTGATATCCATCTTCAACCGCCCGATTTCTTCATAAAGGGGTGCCGTTAGATTGTCTGCGGTCTTGGCCGATTCGTTGTTTTTGCCAGAAAACACGTCCTGGGCTTGTGACAGCAACTGCTTTTTCCATTGCGACACCTGATTGGGATGGACCTGATATTGTTCCGCCAGTTCAGCTAAAGTCTTCACGCCTCGGATAGCCTCCAAGGCAACCTTGGCCTTGAACTGATCTGTAAATCTCCTGCGTTTCTTGCCCATCTGCATCCTCCTTTCGAGGTCATTTTAGGATGCAAATTCCACCTTAGCAAGTGGTCCGAATTTCGGGGTGAAGCGCAGTCCATCGTGGCAATGGCACTTATAAAGTCAACTGAAACGCGGAAATCCACGGATATCAAGAGTTCTCAGCCGGACAGCCATGGCCTCCACTAATAGTTACAATTGTTATTTAAGTAGGATAAAATTGTATTTAACAGGCGCGTATTGCACGGTCCTTGGTTTTTTGAAAATTCCAATCGTCAATGGCTCTTGTATCACTCCTCCATACCCCCCCTTTCCGCTCTTGCCATGCAGGAAAACTACCTTGCCGAATCCAATTCAATACAGTGGGAGAGGAATACCCTCCCACATATGCGCATATTTCGTTCATTCCGTTTAATATATACTCAGATCGTTTCACTTTTCTTTCCTCGCATTCGTCAAGAGGTTGACAATACCAACAAATATTCCTCGAATTTCAACAAAAATCCGACCTATCTACCAAGATAGTCATCTAATGCGTGCAAAAGAGCGCAAAGAGCTAGCACTCAGGCATCACTGTTAGTTTTACGTGTTGAAGAACAAACCCTATGCCGCCACGTGGGATGTCCAACTAATGGAATTATAATCTGAAGAATCACAAACAGCTAAACTCAAAACGTGTATTCTATAATCAAACTCAATACACGCATTTGAACAGCATATACGTTGCAACAGAGACTCAAAATTATAGCCATACACGACATTACCCAACCGCTTCCAGACCATATGCAAAAAATTATCCAAAAACCAAATACATCTAACACTAACTAAACTGCTCCATCATCCCCAAAAGCTGGAGTATCTATTTCACCTCGGTGATACAGTTCACCAAAGAGCATAAACTGACCACCGAGGCGTTAGGCAACGACATTTATTCTCCAAAGAAGAGCAATCTTAATCTACACGCCGCTGCGTTCCACTTTTACCCTGGTTGTGGGTACCTCTCCGACCGGACGAGTCCAACATGAAGGCTACCCTTGGATTCTTCGCATAGCTTCATAGCCTAAAACCCTTGAGGGTATTTGCTTGTGCGTTTCTTGATTGCGAGGCCGATCATGAGGTCGCCAGACCTATTCCAGCCGCCAGAACTGTTGGCAATTTTAAAGCCTGTAGAAGTGAATTCTAAATTAAAAACTGCGTTATTGTCTTCCGCGTAGTTGTAGTTTGGATACAACAATTTACTCACAGGATTAAACGGACTACGTGCAAAGTCTTGATTATTCCAAGCAAACACACCACTACTGTTCTTCAAAAATGGAATACTCCACGGCTCACCACCAAGATTGACGAAAGGTCCATCTGCATTACCGTTGCCGATGTAGCTGAACGCCTTGAATATGTCGGAGTCAGTCCAGATATATGCGATGTACTCGTCACCGGGGTTACCTATCGCCGCGCTAAATACAATATCTGTAGAGGATGGCACACACCAACCTACGGAAGTGTCAGCTCCATCTGTCTCATTGAGTAGTAGGAACTTGTCATTGCCGAGAGCTGGATGCCATGCAAACCAGTGATTGGCACTACTAATACACTTCCAAAGAATAAAGGTAGGCCTCTTCCCAAGACCGTGAGGAACGGTTGTGGTTGTTGCACCGATAATGGCTGTTTGGATATCAAACCCTTGCTCAACGCCAGCCTTGAGGCAGAGGTCGAGGAAGTTGTTATTCAACTTATTGATTGAGTAACTATCACTTAGAGAATACCCAGTAGGCATAAACGTGGTAAGTCTGTTTATGTCTGGAGTCGAGGGGGCAGTGGCATTAGTAAAGAGAGTATTGCCAGCCCCGCGCAACGTATCAACTAAGTTCCAACCGAATGCCTCAGAACGATTCTTCATGTTCACAAAGTCAGGACCACCTTCCATGAGCGGGAGGTCTACTATTGTACCAAACCCTTCGTAGAACTCAAGTTCGCCAACCATAGGTCTTGTACCACCTTGACCTGTTAGCTCTACCCACACAGACGTAAACGCTTGCGGATTAGGAACAACAAAGCCGTGGTCTGACGTATGATCTGCGTACGTACCAGTTGCGTATATCTCTACACCATTGACGTTCACACCATCGTTACTACCCATGAGCCGTACGTTTACGACAGTGGCACCACCGTCAATAAGACCGTCTGAGGCCCACCCTGACATGAATATCTTCGTTACAGTTTTTGCAGTTGGGAATGTCTTACCAAGGTAACACTGCACCAACGGTGTGCTGTACGCTATGTCTGCCCATGAAGCTGGGTAACGTACACCGTCAAATGCAGCCTCATTACCACCGTATGGCGCGTTGTCCATGTTACCAACTATAGTACCAAGTGTACGGTCAATCATAGTTGACCCATCACCAGAACCAACCCTCGTCACCACATCTGCCACGGTCTTGGAGTTCATGATTGCAGGGTCAGGAAGATTTGTTGAGCAAAGGGCTTTATAGCCCGTAGGTGGTGTTGCGTCTGGATTATACGTCAGGGTACATGCGCCAGTTATGTAACACATGAAGTGCCACCGCTTACCGACAATAGACGCATTATACGCTACGCCTTGGTCTACACCGCCTTTCTCAAATCTAAGCTCCCCTGCATCCATATCCAACTTAATGTCTATGTCGTCAGCGTTGGTGTAAGATGCACCGTAAGCTGTAACAGTAGCGTTTATATTCTTGTCACCAGTAGGAGCATAGCCAAACACGTTACCGTTCGCCCCGCTGGAATGTAGGTACTCATCATCACAGATACCGCAGAACGTATTATTTTTGTTTGCAGCTACCGCCCATTCCATCCGAGCCGCCCACTTGCCGTTAACAGGGATAGGAGTGGTCAACGCGGTTGCATTGTTTAATACATACGCTACAGTCCGATTTCCGTTTGAGTACGTCATGGAACCGCCAGAGTAGAACGCAGGTAGTAACCGGTCCCAAGTCGGTTGCGTGTCCGTCATGGTATCAACGGTCTGAGTGCCTGTAATGGTCGCGTCATTAGGAGACACCATCTGAGGAGCGGCCCAAACTTTGAACTCTGCAACATCAGTATAGTTAACGTGATTAGACGCAAGATGCTTGATACGGAAGTCAGTATATGCTGTTGAACCGGGAGTAATCACATACTCACGAGACACCTTATTGCCAAAAGTCTGCCCACTTTGAGCGTCTAAAACATCATAAGTTGCCCAGTTGTCATTAGTGGCCTGAAATTCCCAAGCCTTAACCCATGATGTATATGACGTTCCCGACATACCTGAAGAAGCAATAAGATACTTACCCGGAATGAAAACCGTGCCTACTTTGTACTGAGTATACACACCATTCGCGTATGGATGAGAACCAAGCGCAATGGCGTGGGCTGTACTTTTACTACCGTCAAAGGCTTTCTCTATAGTCCATGAGACATATCCAGTTGTACCCGAAGGGGTGCCACTAACTAGTTTATTATCACCGTAGTCTTTAACAGTTTTTCCCTGCGCAAATTCTTCACCAAGCTTGAGCGCATTAGCGAAATTGTAGTACCCACCACCATCGCCGTAGGTAATGTCTTCCACGGCGTAGACGAACAACTCGCCAATAGTGGTGTTCTGCGTATCGCCCTGATTAGAATTGACAGTCACACGAATCTTTGAAGCAGAGTACCGTGCGCCGAGAGCGTAATCGCGCTTTGCGCCTACACCCCAAGCAACCACGTTAGTCTGTGTATCCACTGTCACCCACTCCCCATCCACATATAGTTCAGTCACCCATGTTTTTGGAGCGCGGGTTATGATACTGGAATACTGGTTGCCCACCATGCCATACTGTTCAATCTCGTGAGTAGCCCCGAAGTCTATCTCAACCCATACATTCGTGACATCACCAATTCCCGACTGCCACAAGGTTGTGTTGTCGGCGTACAGCCCATCATTAAGACGACTTGGCAAATATCCAGATTGCATAGACTTGGCTGTAGCGACTCCACTGGTCGCAATGTTGCCAAGGTCATGTATGCTAGTAGGCACTATAAATACTTTCAGTACCCACAAGCCCGTCACGAGATCGGTGAACTCACCGAATATGCTTGGTTCAAGCGATTGCTCGACTACATGCAGCTCGGAGTAATATCCGTAATAGCTACCACTCAATGCAGTCAGAACATTTTTCAACAAGTCACCGTAGGTAGCCCCAACAGTGCCTGTATAATCAGGCAGGGCTTTACCGTTCTTCCAGAGCTTTACGGTTGTGCCTGTCTTCTGAATGACAAGGTGGTGGTGTGCGCTCCCGTCGATCATGATCGCAACCGTGGCGGCAGTCGGCTTGAAGCACAAAGAGATGGTCGCATCTGTCGCTACAGTACCGGGGATTGTGTAGCTGCTCTCAATGAGCGCGGAATTCTCAATCTCATGCGGGAAGACTTTGGCAGCTCCCTGCCCTCGTATTTCTTTAGGCGTCAACATGACTACGCCTCCATATTCTGCAAACTAATGATGGACTTGCGCGAGTTGTATTGCTCGACCACGATACGAACCTCACCCGCTGTGGAGTCCGGAGTTAGCAAATCCCCATCCGTTTTGTAGCTTGCAGCCAACGACAGGACAGAATCCATAGGGTAGACATGAAACACGTATGTCCCATCATACGGCAAAGTTACTTCGCTAAACTGGCTTGCATTCGACAATGTCCAAACAATATGATTACGGTTGACGGTTAAGCCGGACAAATCAGTACCGGTGTGCGATTGCGCATCGTCGCCGTACACGGCCTGAAGAAGATCAGGCATGTCTGCTTTGAGAATATTCGGATTGACTGGTTCGAACTGCAACGAGGGACCGGCGCGAAATATCTCTTCCCAATTGTCTCCACTACGCTGCAGGACGATTCGATCACGAGTGTCGGAGAGGGTCAGATCGCTTGCATCATTCAGAAGCACCTGCCCCCAACCGCCCATGCCATGCTTGATTGTAACGGCCCGACTCTTGTCGGCGCAGGACAACATTACCATGCGCCCTTCCGGATGTTCTGTTACAGCGATACGTTCAAGATCATCGGCGCTGTCATTATTCTCGGTATCTACAACATGCGTTGCAGAAATCGGAGTGATTGCCCCGGAGGCAATTGTCAACTCGGTAGCCGCACAACCGCCGGGCAACTCCGAAATGGAGTCCAGGATATTGGAAAAAAACTGATTTTTGAGTTCGCTTTCAGTTCGGGCCTGATCAAGATAATCAATAGTTGGAAGCTGGGTCATTTTTACCTTCTTATCGTTTGAAAGCGGCATTAGCCGCATCTTTATGTATGTTAGATCGCTATTTTTCTTTCCTCCCGGCTTTTACCGAGACAATTCAAGCTCCTCGAAGTAATCTTCGACTTCGTTCAAGCCAGCCGATTCACTACGCAATTCTGCATAGCTGTCGGCACGAAAAGCATCTTCATCCAGAATCTTTTCGTTCTGAGACATGCAGAAACTGGTAGATGGACAGCCCGGAACACCATCAACCTCTTCCAAAAGTGGAGCTGACATCTCGTCCAAATAGTCCGAAACCTCTCCAATATATTCAGAACTTTCTTCCTGAGCATCCACAGCTAATTCGCATGGTTGCTCCTGATCAATGGAAGAAGAATCATCCCATTCGTCACACAAATCACTCATGTCTGGCTCTCCTTATCCGCGTTCTGGGAAACGACTTTTAAAAGAGGGGTTAATTATCTTTGAAACGGAGGCGTGGTAGATACTCCGAAGGTTCATAAGTATGAACCGACACTATCGGGCACTTGCCGCAAACGGCTCTGGTCACACTTCACAGGACAAAACATTCCTGTCCCAGCTGGAGTCCAGCCTGGCTTATATCCAACTATTACCTGTAAAATCGGTAGGTTATAGGTGTAATTTATTGAAGGCGCTTTATGAAGCCGAGACTACGACCACAAAGAGTCAAGTTCTGACTCGATAAAATCCTGATAGTCCTGATAGGTATCGATTGCAGGTACAAGCTCTTCTGACTTGCGACGCTGCTCGGCAAAACAGGCACGGATATGAGCGCGTATAGCTGTAATGATTACACCATACTTGACGGCATCCATGGATACCCAGATAGTCTCACCAGACTCTGCATCCTGCGCCAGCCAATCGTTTTCGAGATGATCGGCATCGGCTTCGAAAGACGCCTGGACACTAACCAGAGAGGTACGCCCTTTCTGGTTAGTGGCGAACCGAATACCGTCAACAACAACTCCGCCCTCTTCAACAATTTTGCGCTTGCCATCAATCTTTGCGATCAACTCGGCCTTGGCCTCTTCAGCATTGAACTCGACCGCCAAAGGGCGCCGAATTTTCATGCCGGCTTCTTCTACAATTTCCCAATCCTGAGCTTCATGGAACTTTGCAGGACCGTATTCCTGCCAGGGCATAATTCCCAAAGTTTCACGTTCACTCTCGGAAAGCTTGTTGACAGCGATGGCGCACGTCACGCCGCCGCGTTCCACTTCGACCTTGGTTGCGGGCAGTCCGCCGACCACGGTACGATTCCAGGGGGCAACCCACCAGCCAGACGATTTCAGCATGAGATTTTCCATAGTATTACTCCTTCTTTAAAATGTATTATGACAGTTGGTTAATTCAAGGATTCCAAGCGCAGCATGAAGACTACCCTTGTATTCTTCACATAAGTTCATAGCCTAAAACCCTTGCGGGTATTTGCTTGTACGCTTCTTGATTGCGAGGCCGACATGAAGCTGACCAGAGCCGTTGTAACCGGGACCGCTACCAGTGACTTTGAATCCGGCAGAAGTGAAATCACCGAAGCCAGAAGATGCTTCAGCGTCGCTCTGGTTCGGGACAAGGTAAGTGCCTATTGGATTGAATATGTCACGCTCGGAGTCCAAGTTATACCAGTATGAAGAGGCATTTGCGCTGTTCTTCAAGAACGGAATACTCAGTATCTCGCCACCAACATTCACGAGGGGACCATCTGTGCTGGCATTACCAAGGAAGCTGAACGCCTCGAATATATCGGAGTCAGTGAAGAGGTAGGCTATGTATTCTGTACCGTCCCCATTCACAGCCGGGGATGAACCCACCGTAAAGTGCGTGGCTATTGGGTCGGTATTGTTCCAGAGTGCTATGTTGGTGCCAAAAGAGCGTGTGTTGTCTAGTTCAAGCCAATTGGTAGCACCTAAAGCTATATGGTAAACGTACCAATTACCTGTAGCCAAACTTTTAACGAGCATGAAAGTAGGAGCTTTACCCAATGTATGAGCGATATCCCTACCAAGCACACCATTGCCAGTGTATCTTATGGCCTCAACTCCCTGCTCAACCCCAGCCTTAAGGCAAAGGTCAAGGAAGTTATGTGTGTTTTTATTAACCGCGTCAAAAGCACCAAGCGTGTAACCTGTAGAAGTGAGCTTTGTGGTTCCTGCAACTAGTGATTGTGCGTCAATACGGTCATACATCAGCCGCCACTCATCACCGCGCAACTTGTCGATTGTATGCCAACTATCGGCCATACTCAGGGCTTTAGTAGTTACAACGTCTGGCCCACCTTTCATATCGGTAAGGTCAATCTTAGTCGGCCTTATCAGCGCAACCTCAGATATGATAATGTATGCAGAATCGCTACGGGTTACATTCAAACGATACCATTTATAGGTGGCGGGAGCTGCAAGGTCTAAAACCCATGCGCCACCAGCCATCCATGTTTTGTCTGTTTGTGTATCTAATGCATCCCAGTTAGCCCCATCGTCAGACCCTTCAAACGTCCAATCAATAGGATTGTACCCTGTTGCTGTGCATGACGTTATACTGTAGCGGGTCACTAACTCAGGTGACGGACACAGAATTCGAAGCCAGCCCGTTGCACCATTGGAACACCAGCAGCCGGGACCGTTCACCGAGACTGCGCCGCCTCTATCAAAGGCCATCCACGCCTTGCGGTTTACAAGGTCGTATTCTGTACTGGCATCGACTGTATAACCGTTTGTAGTGTAGTCGGTCATTACAGTTGCGCCGTAATTAGCATCACCCACCCGCGTCACCAAGTCGGCATATTTGCTTGACTTCATGCAAGTCACTTTAGGCAGGTTGGCAGAAGAGAGAGTCTTGTAATCGGCCTCGCTCGGAGTAAATCCAACGAATTGAGCAGTGCTGTTAGCAGTATTATAAATGACCAACGGACCGAATAAGCCTGTGCCTATTTCTGTAAGCGCACCGCCGTTGACCTTGTAAGAGAATACGCCGGTATCCGCGTCATAGAACCATTCATAGGTACTGCCCACGGTAAGTGTCAGATAGTGTGCGCCAGTTGCGGGGGTTGGGGAACTGCCGTCAAGATTAGACAGTCCCTTTGTATTTCCTGTCACAACCGCCGTTGTCTTCCACGCCCACTTGCCGCTTTCCATTCGCATAGTGGAGTGCGTGCGGTTTGTTGTCTTGGAAAGGTTGCCATTAGACAATGTACAACCGGGGTACAGTGCATCCCAAGTACATGCTGCATTGCTTGGGGTGTCCACCGTCTGAGTGCCTGACATTGTGGCATCGTTGGGGGAAACCATTACTGGCTCTGCCCACATCTTGAACTCAGCAATATCTGAGTAGTTACCATGGTTAGAGGCGAGATGCTTGATACGGTAACAGTCGTATGAAGTTATGTTGGAGAAGGTGTACTCGTGCGTCACCTGATTGCCAAATGTCTGGTTGGTTTGCGTGTCTAGCACATCATGAGTGGCCCAGTTGTCATTAGAACCATGGAGTTCCCATGATTTAACCCATGAAGTGTAGCTAGTCCCAGGCATACCAGAGCTGGTTATGCTATATTTTGTACCTACAAAAGCAGTACCAACCTTGTACTGGGTGTATACGCCGTTCGCATATGGATAAGAGTCGGTAAGGATACCATGGGCTGTAGACGATGCACCATCAAAGGCCTTCTCAATTGTCCAGCTTATATGGCCTGTTGTACCGGAAGGTGTACCACTAACCAGCTTATTATTGCCAAAGTCCTCGACAGTCTTTCCCTGCGCCGAGTCTTCACCGAGCTTGAGCGCATTGGAAAAAGAATAGTACCCGCCACCATCGCCGTAGGTGATATCCTCATCAACAAAGAATTGTAATTCACCACATTGGCTTACCGTGTAGGTATGCTCACGCACCTTGAGCCAATGGTAGCGGTAAGCAGTGGTACCGAGATTCGTGAAAGTCTCAGTCAGGAGAGTAGCTGCATCATTATGCGTGACTGTCTCAAGTACAGTCGCATTAGCGGGGGCATTGGTATTACTGCCAAGAACGGCAATAGTAACTAGACCACCAGCATTATCTGCCCAACCGTTATTGTTAGCTGAGTAGGCAACAACTTTGGACAATACTTTTTCGTTGCCAGCACCCCAATCTTTACCCACATAACCAGTATTAGAGGTTGTGCATGCCGCACATGAGGAGTTAACCTGATTCGTATTGCCATCAAAGGCAGCGGCGCTGCCACCAAAGTTCACCATCGTACCGATGAGAGTACCTAGCGTCCTGTCCAGCATCACTGGTATTTGTCCATCTGGAATCTCAACTTCTTTAAGCACCCACAAGCCCGTCACCTGATCTGAAAACTCACCAAACACACTTGGTTCAAGCGATTGCTCAACAACATGCAATTCAGAATAGTAACCATGATAGCTACCACTCAGGGCAGTCAATACGTTCTTCAAGAAGTCGCCGTAGGTAGCCCCGACAGTGCCGGTATAATCAGGCAGATCCTTGCCGTTCTTCCAGAGCTTTACGGTTGTGCCATTCTTCTGAATGACAAGATGATGATGTGCACTACCATCAATCATGGTAGCCACGGTTCCAGCAGTCGGTTTAAAACACAGGGCTATAGTTGCATTGGTGGCGACTACACCAGGAATGGTATAGTCGTCCTCAAGCAGTGCCGAGAAGCCAACATCGTGGGGATAGACCTCCACTCCGCGACTGGCCAATACGTCTTTACTTGTCAATGGCATACTACACCCCCACGTTGACGATGGAGAGAGTCCTGGTTGTTCCGTCGAAGTCGTAAATAAACTTGATGTACGTTGCACTGGAATCCGGCTCATCACCCACCACCGCGTAGGCTGCGGGGATGCTCAGGATATTGCCAGCCGGGTAAATGTGAAAAATCCACTGTCCATGCCCTGCAGGAGTGGCATCCGGGAAAGTCCATGCTCCAGACAACGTCTTCTTGAACTTGCAAGAGACGGTGAAATCTACAGTGTCAGCGGGGACGTCAACATACGTTTCATAAAAAGCGGTTGCCAGAGTTTCGAGTTCGTTAGCTTTGAGAATGTCCGAATCAGCCGGTTCACTCTGAAAGGAGGGACCTGCCCGAAAGAGCTCTTCCCAATTGGCACCAATACGCTGCAGAAACAAACGGTCACGGGTGTCACTCAGAATCAGATCCTGCCAGTCATGGAGCACCACCTGCCCTGAACCACCAGCGCCATGCTTGAGGGTCACAGCTCGGCTGTTATCTGCACAAGACAGCATGAGGATTCGCCCCTCAGGATGGTTTGCTACATCAATTGTATCAAGATCATCACCTACTGCACCGCCTTCAGTATCAAGCGTGTGAACGGCACCGGTAGGGACAACAGCACCAGATGTTATAAACAATTTAGAAACAGGGGCGCCGCCAAACGTTTCGGACAAAACACCTACTATATTTCCAAAAAACTGATTCTTTAATTCACTTTCAGTTCTGGCCTCATCCAAAAAGGTAATCTCGGGAAGCTGCGTCATTATCTTCTCTTTTATATTATAAATATTTATAAACATGTCTGCCAGACCAATTCCAGATCATCTCCAAGCCGAAGGATTCTCCACCGCACGCAGTTCGACATCAGCAATATAAAGAAACACATTGGAGTACCTGCTTGGGGAATGCAGCAATTCGTAATGAGTCGGGATATCGTGAGCTAGTACAACCCGCTCAATCAAGTTCTCTGTTACAAGTTCGATTCCCTCAAACACCCGCTCGGGGATTCTGTAAGCAGGGACCTCGACGAGAACGCTAGGGAATACACTGGGGGTAAAGCCGGGATAACGAGTGATATATGCTGTCACCTTTTCAGGCTCTGTATACCATTCAATAACGTCGTCTTTTAGCTCGTCAGGAAGGTTTTCCACAAAAGTGCGTGAGTTACGGTCCTGTTTGTTGTGCAGTATGATCATGATCAACTCCAACTCTCTATTTGCGCGACGATCACCGACCCAGCACCGCCTGAACCACCGTTTGTAGCCTTCCCATAGTAATATGGACTTCCCATCTCACCATGGATGCCACCCGAACCTCCATTGGCGTGAATAGTACCGATGTTGTTCAATGCTCTTTTGTGCAAAACGTGAATCGAACCACCGCCCGACCCTCCGCCACCACCACCAGAGTAATCGTAGTCGCTGGCACAACAATCAGAGCCCTTGCCCCCGGATGCGCCATCAGCAGAAATCGAACCGTTCTGGCCAACAAAGAGTTCGCCTCCTACGATGAGCCAAAGAATGCCACCGAGGCCTGTTTCGCCGGAAGCGGATGCAATGCAGGTGCAGTAGTAACTCTTGTGCGCACCAGCACCACCAGCAGGAAGGCCTGCTCCACCACCACCGCCTCCCATACCGACGGTATGTCCAGTATCGGCACCACGACCTCCTGCACCACCAACAATAGCAGCACTGCCGCATCCACCAGCGGTTCGATTGTTATCAGGACCTCCGCCACCGCCACCACCTGGGCCTCCTGCGCGTGAGGTACCTCGTGCACCAGCACCACCCCACCCTGTCGGGCTACCATCATAAGTGCCATACGGATTGACACCTCCGGCTCCGCCGCCACCAGTCGCCCCCGCCATACCGGCGGTGCCGTCATATCCATTTATTTGGGTACTGGTTTGAGCGCCACCCTCTGCACCAGAGACTGGAACCTTAAAATTGAGAAGGGAACCGGCATAATCGGTAAAGGCAGTTAAATCTGAGAGCATGAGGTCTGTGCCAGAATCGCCAGACGAACCCATTTTGCTCATGGACAACTCGCCATTGATTACACAATCCTCCTGCACAAATACGAACATCCCTTCAGACGCCTGAGAAGCCGTAACCAGCACCCCTTCATCAACAGTCAAAGATCTGTATTGCTTGACGATAAATCCATTGTCATTGTTCGCCCATGAGGTGTTTTCCGTTAATAAGGCGACACCATCGGAACCATCACCAAAGCCACGATTCGCCGCAGCCATAAACGCGTACGGGGTGAATGTATTCATTGCGGCTCCTAACTAAAGTTCTGTACGGATACGCCGTAAAGGTTCGATCCGTCGGACAGAAGAGTCAGAATATCAACAGACTCAGGTGCAGTCGTGATTTCAGGAGCAGCACCCCCTGGCCAGCAAATACCGGACAGGTTAAAAGTCCTACCGCCAGTACTGTCTTGCCTGACAATGAGAGTGTATGGAGTTGTCCCTATATGGTTTGACAAGACAAGCGAGGTCACATTCTCACTCAAGATCAGTTCCGCCGCCAGAGTGACACCCATATCCCAAGTCGTTGAACCGGAAGCGATTGTCAAAGGCGTGGAAGCCATGGCCTGTGGTGCGGTCCAAGTCTGAGAATGACCCGTTTTAGCAATAGTTCCATCGGCGGGTTCACCCACATAGCTCGGACCTGCCCGAAAGAGTTCCTCCCAGCTGGTGCCAACCCGTTGCAAGAATATACGATCACGTGTGTCAACCAAAGTCAGATCCTGCCAGTCATGGAGCACCACCTGCCCTGAACCACCAGCGCCATGCTTGATGGTCACAGCTCGGCTGCTATCTGCACAAGACAGCATGAGGATTCTCCCCTCAGGATGATTTGCTACATCAATTGTATCAAGATCATCGCTGACTGCACCGCCTTCAGTATCAAGCATGTGAACGGCACCGGTAGGGACAACAGCACCAGATGTTATAAACAATTTAGAAACAGGGGCACCGCCAAACGTTTCGGACAAAACACCTACTATATTTCCAAAGAACTGATTCTTTAATTCACTTTCAGTTCTAGCCTCATCCAAAAAGGTAATCTCAGGAAGTTGCGTCATTTTGTTCTCTTTTTTGGTTTAGGTTATGCATGACCACAAAAACGAATGTCACATTCGATCTGGCTAAATTAGATTCTCCCGCACCTCTCTCAGTGCGGAAGACGAAGATATGAGGGAGATTCTCCTAATAACCCTGTACGACTGCATCAATAGTCGCACTGACAAAGTTACCATCGACATCCTTGGCCCTGACAAGCGGTCCAAGCTCGGAATCCTTGTCATAAACCTTGGCGAGATCGGCTGTGCCGCCATCGTCCTGAAGTGTGAGGGATACATTTTTAATCTTCCGGTAATCCTGGTTGATGGGCAATCTCGTACCTGCCGGATCGAGCGCTATATCATTAACGGACTCGACAATATCGGGCGCATCGATAACACAACTCGCCTCAGAGATGATTCCCTGGTTGGCTCCACCCGCCAGAGACATCTTGAAGAAATGTGTCTGGGGTTGGATGGTGTGCAAGGCACCTGGCCAGTCGGTCCAATCCGACCGTCCATCCCACCAATCGGCATCGACGATGGCAGTCCATAGTTCGTTTGCTGGCTGGCTGGTCCACAGCAACCGCTGGGAGTCAGTGGCATAAAGAATCTTGAATCCATCACCCTGCACATCGGTCTCAAGGTACATATCCGCACCAAACATGCTTTCGTCTGGTGCGACGCGGAACTCGTAACTCAGGTTGGCAAACGTATCTGACCAGAAGTTGTTGTGATCAACGCCTGTCCAGGTCAGATTGGCGTCAACACCGGTCCACAATGGCGAACCTTCTGCCTTGATTACATCGTCGGCCACCATACCGCCCAAGATAGTCCCTTCAAAATCAGGGCTCATCTTGAACCGTTCCACCACGTTAGTTTCAATGGGATCGCCCATGTCCTTGTAGAGAACTGAAGCAGGCTCACTTTTCAAGCCACTGGTATCCATGGCCTTGATCATGAAGGTCATAGGCCCGTGGAAGCCGGACACATCAAACTCGTTAGCCGTAACCAGGCCACCATGTACTTCACTGCCACGCTCCCATACGGAATCCTGACCGAAGTTATAGCGAAGCTTGAAGCCTGCCAGATCAAGAGGTGCATTGGGATAACTCCAAACGAGTCTGCCATTGATCATGAACAAAGTCGGCACGACCGGCGGTGGCGTGGTTTTACCCACAACCATGTGACTGGTTACGAGAGTCCAATCAGACGTCAAGCCGCCTCTGGATACGGAGCGCAAACGGATATCGTATGTCTCTCCGTCCTCGACACCAGTAACGGCTATGGTGCCGCTATCGGCAGGCACGTCTGGAATGGTAATCCAGTTGCCGTCTTTGGGACGATAATGCACCTGGTAATATTCAGTGCCAAGATCTCCGGACGCGGTAGAAACGGTCAGCAATATACGAGTCTGAAGAGTGCCGTTTTGCAACCGCATGAGGACAGTCTCATCGGACAGGGCCGAGTAAACCACGGGCTTGCCGGGTTTCCGTTTGCTCTCGGAGATACGGCTGATGTTGGACTCGAAGGCCGGGATGGTACCTTGGTCAGCATTGAAAACTTCCGGAGCATAATGACGAAGCGTCATCTTAGCCGTGTAGTCGGCGTTGGCATCGATCTTTGTGATGATGCAATCCTCGGCTTCCTTACCGGACTCGCCGTACCAGATCAGCTCGCCGCCCTCCGGGGCCGCTGTGGCCGGGATGGGATCGACAAAGGTCAGCACCGAATAATCGCCTGCCGTATTGGACAGAGTGGCGGTCACGTTCTCACCAGTCATGAGCTGAATGCCGCAACTGTATGTCTTGCCGTCTTCAACGATCCATTCGGAATCAATTTCGACAGCAGTGACACGTTCCTGCGCATCTTTCTGGATCGGATCGTATGCATCCTGCTCGCCGTTTTCGAAACGAGTTGCAGCGTTACGGATACGAGCCGCACCGAGCCCGATAAGAATCACATCATGGACCAGCTTGACGCGATCACCCCGAGTACAGCGCAGGTTCTCAATATCAGCGTTCAGATTAAAGGTCTCTGGCCTCAATTCCGCATCAGCATAGTGGAAGCGCCCTTGTCTCCAGACCTGATCCGGGTCGGTAACACCCCAAAAGTCGAGATCTTCGAAAACCTCGGCATTGGTTTCATCATACCCATTTGCATAAACAAAACGCTCATCCTGCTGATAGTCCTCGGCTGCGTTGACAAAACGGCAACGCAAGGCGTGAGGCTTATCCGGGAAGGACTTGCTGCCCTCAAAACCCCAGGAGTTGCGCGGAGTAAAGGTCTGCACGGCAACTGATTTCTCATTGTCCACACAAACGGAATAGAGATTATCCCGCATGGAACGGCTTGCCCGTCCGACACTGGCGATATCGTGCAAAATCTGCCAAACCGTTGTCGTATAGTCACAAATGGCGTTGATATGTAGATTATTGTCTTCGCAGAACTGCGCCCATTCCTGAATTCGATCCATATCGAAACGACTGTCAGGGACAGGCCGTTTGTTTGCCGGACCACGAAGAGCATTGACATACGCCCAAGCCGGGTTGTCCGACAATTGCATAACAAACTGCTTGGTCTCGGCATTCCAAACGGGCAAGTATGCCTCACCCTCGAAGTTAAACTCATCCAACATGCCATTGAGCTGACCATTGGCCCGGATACGGATATCGATCTGCGCCATGGGCGGCAGGTAGTCACGATCAATTCCGGGACGAGCTGTAATAGTTCGAATTGCGGATAATGCAGTGACATCAATGACATAACCAGTTTCATCATCAGTGGTGGAGCGCTGCCAGCGAACGTCGTACTGACCGCGCTCCACCGTTGCCCGGAAGGAGCGGGCAATTCGAGAAAGATGCTTGCCCGAAATGGACACTGTACCACCGGATGCGTCCGGGAAATCCTGCCAGCCCCTGTCTTCAGAAGCCACATAGTTAGTTGCCTCAGTATCGGAATACTCGGCATCAGAATTGACAATGGCATACTGTGCCTTGAATTGAACCGTTGTGGACGCCCGGTTACCACTACTTTTTTCGATTTCGTAAAGACCACTAGGGCAGGTCATGTCAAAGACGATCTCGTCGGCATCCGGGTTGGTTCGGCGTTGAACCCAACCAGAATCCTGACGCAGGTCGATACTCAGAGACTCCTGATGGATGTCTTGCCCATCAGCATAAAGGGTGGGAACAGTATCTGTTGTCCAACCTTCAATGACCTGGATCTCCACGTCTTCAAACTGATCGAGAGGAGTATCACCGATTCGCATATCGGAGATTTTCATTGGACCATACATGGCGAACCGCTGACGGAGATATGTATCGTCACCCGCGAGTTCGGTGTACGGCTCGGCAGCATGCGGCGGATAAATGCGATATTTACCACCGATCATCTGCGGCACTGCACCATACCTATTGGCCTTGTTCGAGCTGCCAGTTAGTGAATAGGTTGGATTAGTCGCCTCATTACCTCCCCCGCCAAGGGACGCCGTTTTTGGCATCGGCGGCGGTGCAATGGCATTGACGATCATAGAGCCGACCATACCAACCGCAGAGCTCAGTCCTGCACTAACAGCCGCAATACCGGCAGCGTTCGTTGCGGCCATACCAAACATCCCCTGAGCCAACATTGGCCCCAGAACTGCGCCAGCATACGCAGCAACAACAATAACCGCGATCATCAAAATCATCCGGACAGGACTCTTCCCTCCACCGCCGCCACCTGAAGGCAGAACTCGGACACCGATGGTATCGCCCGGAATGGGGGTAAAGGTCAGACACTCATCCTGAGTCAAATCAATGGCTTGATCAGGGCGCTCAATCGTTATTACTGCATTGGTCGCTGGATCGAGTACGTATTCATACCCACCTTTGCGCAACACATCAGCCACGGTGCCGCCAAATTCCGTAACGGAATTCTCCACATGCGTTCGCAGTGGATGGGGGCAAACGGAAAGTTGCATATTCTTATTCATGGCGAAACACTCCCACAATTCTATTTTTCCAAATCAGGCTATCGTATCGTTCCAGACAAGAGTCACTGCCTTGCTCGACATGAAGCATCCAGCCAGGGTCCACAACTACACCAAAGTGAATCGGACCTCCGTTGCGCAGCCAAACCACGTCGAAACACTCAACGGATTCGTCAACCATTAATCTCCGCCAATCAATGGCAGCCTTATCGTAATCTTCAATGGCTTTGGATAAAACGCGCCGATCACACCCTTGATGAAATTTGAGATGTTCCAGAAGCGGCAATTCTATGGCCGCCTCCTTCTCAAGAACCAGCCGAGCCAGTCCCCAACAATCCAAACCGCCTTCGAGATTCCTGCCGTGGTCCCTGTACTGGATGCCCACGTATTGCTCAGTCCACTGGGGCAACATCAGAACAACCCGGGGAAGTTGGCGGGAGCATAGTCGTGAGCCGGATATTTTTGGTTCATAAAATCCTCCCAACACAGCTTGCCCGTAACAGTGGTCGAGTTGTAATCTGCTGAACGCAGAGTCATATCGAATGGACCAGCTTCAATCTGATCAGGTGTGCTGGCCATAACTACAAAATGCGACACTGTTGGCGGAGATGATATCTCGCGCAGAGTTTCCACTATCTGCCGATCCACGTTATCGATGGTCAGCGAGATTTCTGATACTGACTCAGAATCGTCGTCAGGGAGATCAATCTGAAACGGGAATCCAAGATACTCTTCACCGTTATGGACCAGCTTTTTTCGGCTGTTCACAAAGCACAAAGATATGGGTAATTCGGGATGCTCAATGCGCAGGCAGGACAGGAAAACCTCGTCCGTCTCCTGACTCAGCATCGCGTTTACCGCAGTTGAAGATTGTTGTCTCACGGCTGCACCTCCAGTTTGTAGGTGGCGGAAAACAAGGCGTTACCCATTGGGGAGATGGAAGGAGGTTCAGTAAATCGCATTTCGCATGACTCCTGGGTTACGGGGTGCACCCAATCAAATGCCTTTGCACCGTCCTGAATGGTCTCTCGAAAAAAGAGCACCAGAATGCCGCGCTGATCCCGAGTCAGTATCTGCTGACACTGGAGATCTGTAGTGGCGGCCACATCTTTGCGGCGGACCTTGTTCGGGCCAACATCCATCTTGCCTTTAATGAGGTTGTTGGGAAGTTTCTCTTGAAAACCTTGAGTCTGAATATGTTGAGGAAGGCCGGTCGGCCATACTGTGTCTGCCATGTTAGTACCCCTTTCTGGACAGGCCGTAGGCCTGGTTCATGGACATGTCGAACTGTCCGGATTGAATGCCTTTTTTCACGACATCGCCGACAAACATGCGAATCTGTTTCTGTCCGCCAGGGCCTGATTCTTCCTGAGTTTGGACTTTTTCGTTGGAATGATTTTCGACGATGACAGGAACGCTGACATTGACACCGCCGCTCATACGACCGGCAACATTTTTCTGCTGCGCCGCATTGAGGATGAGCTCGCCGTCCTTGGCGATGATGGGCCGCTCACCAGGACCAAGCCAGCCGCCGGAGTGGAATTTGGGTGCGTTGGCAAATAGGGATGCGGGGGCATATCGCGTTGTTGCAATATTTCCTACAATGCCGCCATCATGCGCCTGCATAGTGAGACCCGATCCAGACGGTGAGCTAGGCCCACCTCCGCCACCACCGCCAGATGACACAGGAGCTGAATACCCAAAATATCCGCCAATAGCTGAAGTCGCTATATTGAGAAGTCCATCAAGAAAACCGCCGCCACCGCCAGAACTAAAACTTGACAGACTGCTCATGTAGCCTTGGAGCTGCCCAAAGAATCCTTGGAGGGGATTGTTAGCGGAGAGATTCAGAAGTTTATTGGCGAAAGTATCAATGGAGAAATTACCTTGATTGAACACGGACAGAACATCTTTCTGCCAACCACCAAAAATCTTGGATACAGAGGTATTCAGGAAATCAAATTTATTGGTCCAGCTATCAATTCCCCCCGTAAACAGATCGGACAAGCCCATGCCGGGAAGCCCCTCGCCGCCAAAGAGGCCGCCAAGCATTTTCCCGAAGGGATTATTCTGCATGACCCCATCGAGCTTGCCGAAAAATCCGTCCAGAGAAATCCCGCCATCCTTGAAGATGGAGGACAGGTCCAGTCCCATGTCTTTAAAGATAGATTTTGCGGAATCACCGAGCTGATCGAAGTCGCCGATCAAATCTTTGACACCGCCGTTCAGTAGTTTGGAGAGGTCGAAGTCGGAACCGCCGCCCATTCCGGGAATGCCGCCAAGTGGGCCTTCCATGGGCATGATATTGGAAACCAAGGGACTGCCCTTGCCTTTGCCAAGGGACAATCCACGGGTAATCGCATCGCCATCGAGTGCGCCCGCTTCTTTATTCAAGCTAGTTGGTTGGGTTTCTGTGGGAGCGTCTTTCTTCTCGCTACAATCACACTCGCAGTTGAAGGCAATATCTTCGATATTTTTCCCACCGAAGGGGCACGAATTATTATTCTCGGCCATCACTTTAGCGACTGCTTTTTCCGCAACTTCAGCAGTCACTTTCTCTTTTTCAACAGAAGGAGGGGTATGAACAAAAGAAGCCCCCTCCTTCTTCAGAGCATTCTTGGTCAACCAATGATCTTGCTCAGCGTAGTCTTTAATATCAGCTTTTACTCTAGCGATATTTTTTTCAATACCGTCCAAACTTGCCTGAATCCATTTCTTATCTTCAGTCCGATGTTCAGGGGTATTATCAAAACGTCTTATTTCTCTTATTTTCGCAGCTTCAAGCTTTGCCAGTTCTTCATTTTTAGGTAACTTATGATTTCCAATTTTAGTGGGCACGGCCGTTGAAAGAATGTTGAAAAGGCCATGCCACTGCTCCAAGACAAAACCTTCAATGCCACCCATTGATTTTGCTGCATTCCCTCCTACATTGGAATCAATAGCTCCAAGGATTGAATCTTTATAGCTCCATGAATTTTGCCCTTTCAAGGGTGCAATTTTTTTAAATTGCTTCCTTTTAATAGCTCCCATCTTCGTTATTTCTTCAAGAGCAGCTTCATCTCCATTAAGAGCATCGCCGATGGTACTGCCAACCTCTGTGATATCACCACCCTTTGTTGCAGTTATATTGATTGCTCCAATCAGAGATTTAATAAGCCTTTCTCTCGTATTAACTCCCTTGAGGATGAGAGCATTTATTGCTTTTATGGATTCAACTCGGCTATACCCTGTAATCTTCTCAAGGTTCCTTGCAACACTTCTTATCTCATCAAGAGACATCTCCCCGCCCTGCCCTCTCTCAAGCATGGCTTGTGTGATAAGAAGCTGCTTTTCCATACTTGCAGTCTTCTTTATTGTTTCGACAACAGCACTTTCAGCTCCTTGCATGAGCTTATCTGCAATGTATCCAGCCATATCATTCTCCTAGTCCGGGCACGTACTACAAACGACTTCCAGCGCGTTGCCGAAGGTGGCCCTGCACTCTTCGACACTTTCTCCGCCGCAATATTCACCCACTGTCTGGTCTTTTTTTGTTTCCTCTTTGCGCCACTCGACGCCGAGAGCGCTCAGGATCGCTTCCTGAAAAATCTCTTCCCGATGGCGGGCCTCTAAGTAGAGGCCCGCTTCGGCGTAACCGCAGTTCCAAAGGACCTTGTCACGTTTGAGGATGTCGCCTCCGGTCAGGAGGCAGACGTGTCGGTCGATGGTTTCTCGTCCTTCTCCCCAGGACCGGGGGCCGCTTTCGCCGCCCGGTCCGTCATGATCATCCCGCCCAGAACAAGCATTGTTTGTCCCGCACTTTTGATCTTGCCGGGATCGAAGCCCGGCTGACTGAAAAAACTCTCGATCACCTCAAAGGGAATCTGGCCGTCAGCGGCCCAGTCGATATCTCGCGCTATGGCGTCCATGTCCCGGTCTGCTGGGTGAGTTCCCTGCGGAGTCAAAAAACCCGCAACGAACTCACCCGTTCGATCGGCAAGGACAGCGCGCAGATCATCTACCGTTTCGACTTCGCTTCCGGCTTCGTCACAAAACAAATTTACATGTCTGAGTACCCCGAATACGGGGGGGAGCAGTTCGTAAACGGTACCGTTGATCTCATAGGTATTGCGCTGATCGGCCACGATTAATTCCTCCTAGAAGTAGATGAGGCGGAGTTCGTCGTCGCCCGCCACATCTTTTTTGAGTTCAAAGTTCAGAGTATTCGCCATCACGCCTTCACGGTCTGCATAGGCGGGAGCGGTGTACTGGATTTTGGGAGCTTCGATGTAGATACGGTTACCGGCTGCGGAACCGACTACGCAGGACAGCATGGCCATGTTGCCGGACTTCCATTCCTGCCAGGGGTTGAAGTTATCCAGGCTGTCGGACTTGGGATTGACGGTACCAGTAGGCTGGCGGCCGGAAATCATGTAACCGGCAAGGCCGTCGGCAGCGTTCATATCCTCGTCTTTGATCATCTTGTTGGCCATGGCCAGAGTGACTTCATTGACGCCCATGGGGGTGTAGGTGCCCATAGTCAAAGCCATCTCTACAGCCAAAGGAGGCAGCGCAGTGTTCAGAGTCGGGGTAGGCATTGCTTCCTCGACTGGAACTGCGAATCGACCCTGCTGAGTGAAAGAGATGGAGCCAGGCTGGCCCACGGGGATAGCCATGGAGAAATCAGCACGGCAGCCGGTCAGCACGTGCTTGTGGCCGTCCATGTAGTAAATGGAAGTCATGGTCTTCATGGCATCGGGATCGGACATGGGCATGTACTGGTAACCAGTGACCGGAGTAGCGGTAGTAGACACGGTTGCAGCAGAAGTGCCGCCGGTCAGAGCTTCAGCCGCGCCAAAGTCACCAGTGACGGCCTCAACAAGCAGAGTGCCGGACAGTTCAGCGACAACGGTACCGGTAGCGGAAGAAGTGCCGCCGGTAACAATCTCGCCGCGCTCAAAGGCACCTGTGACAGAACCAATGGCAAGAGAGATAATGTCAGTACGAGCCATGGCGCAGGACTGCAGCAGGGCATCATAATCAGGCATGCTGACTGCATCGCCGGAAATGCCGCCACCACGCAGTTCTACGCGGCGCTCAAGTTTACTGGCGAGCTTGCTGATGGCATGCGCTTCCAGGGACAGGGTCGAGGACAGGCGGTCATTATTAATGACCTCACCCTCGGAGGTGATGGTTGCACCGGAGAGAGCCAGACAAGCGTCTGCTTCCGGGATTGGGTTGGAATTCTGACCTGCGACAGCCTCAATTTTGTCGAGGAACACCTGACGCTTGGTCAATTTCTGGGAAAAAGCCATAAAGCCTCCTAAGTTAAAATGCGTTGAATCCGGATCTTCGCCTTCGCGAAACTCATCAAATACGTTTGCCAGTCTGCCGAGACATCCGTGAGATACGGCCAGTCTTCAGTTTCTGGTTCGAAGCCATCAAGCTCCATTGGGTAACCATTGGCAGCCAGGGTCTGAAAAATCACCTGTTCCACCAGGCCGGTCAGTTCATCCAGGATGGCCGAAGACTGTAGCGTCTTCACACCACCGGTGGTTGTGTAACCGGCGTCCTTGTTCAAATAGATCTCAAGCCCCATCGTCTGAACGATGGAATGGGGGTCGCCTCTGTCAGGTACCTGCCCATGGGACAAAGGTCTGAATGCAACCGCCGGGAGATCCAAGGACTGCGGGGCGAAGCCTGACACCACCTCTCGAAAGATCGTCAGTGTGGTTCCGCCACCGTAAGCAGCCTCCACGACATCCGTGATCTCCTGAGAAGCTGACAGTGCATTGGCAGCCAATATGCGGACCTGAGTAAATTCTTTGCTCACAGTTCACGCTCCAGTTAAAGTTGAAGACATGGGCACCAGCCGTGTATTAATTGCCCGCCGAGCCAACCCGATCGAAAGCGTCCTTGACGCCACGAATCACGCCGGGCAGGTAATCACCTATTTTCTTGACGCCTAGTACGGCGGCAACAATCCAAAATGTAATTTGCAAAAACCAATCGGGGAGCATTTCCCAGGCTTTGATCACTCCGGCGGCATCCTCGGGACAGAAGCCGCTCCAGACGAAGAACCCAATCCAGGCGAAAAATAAGACATCGTCTTTCCAACCTGCGTTTTCGAGTTGTTTCATTTCCCATTCATGGTTGAATTCCTGATCGCTACGAGCCAGCCGCATCCGATTATCCATGACCGCTTTCTTCAATTCCTGCTTGCGCTTAACCGAGTCCTTAACTCCATCGACAACAGCCCCCAGAAGCCCTGCGATTGCTCCAATGATAGGGATGGGCATAATTAACTCTCCTCTGTAATTTCGAGATTAAATTCTTCAATGTCCCAAAGACGTTCAAGAAAGAGATGGACAGCAGTGCGACTAATCAAGACGGCGGGTTGGCCCTCCAGTTCACCTCTCTTCTCACCAAGCAGGATGCAACCGCTGGTGTCTTTGACCCTGTTTCCTGCATGAAAAAGAATCCTTGACCGATCCTCCACCCCCATCACTTCGAAGGTAGGGCCGAAACGAGTTGAGAGAGTTCTCCCGCACCGGTAGGATTCTGCCGGGATACATGACTCGAACGGCGTATTGTCGAGCCAGGGATTCTCGATAGTGAAACAGAAGAATTCACCGTTGACGAAAAGCCTACCCTGCGTAGCCCGGTCATCAATTTTGTCACGAACGAGTGTCAGTTCAACCATGAAAAGAGCCTCCTTTACCGTAGATGATGGTGTGAAAAATGCGCTCCCAGAGTCGGGCAATAGACCTTGCGAATTTCCGAGAAAATCCGAGTCGTAGTAGTCGACATTCAACATGAAGCGAGTTGAAACTATCTTGGAGGAAAGGCAGTCTTCGATGCCTCATTTTAAGCACCCATCAGCATTATCCACCTGATCGCGATACGCCTTCAAACGTGACAGCAGCCAGGGCGGCATCCGCATGCCGAGTTCCGCCAAATGTTCAGATACAGAAAGAAATTCGTTCAAAGCTAGGTAGCAGACCATGAAGTCACGGGCAGGAGTGTCGAGCCAAGGGATGGCTCCATCCACAGCAAGGTCAAGCATGTGGGCAGTCATAATGGCCGCTACATACAAGATGAATTTGCCAATGCCACGCCAAAGTTTTCTAGAATTGACCTTCTGGGCCTTCCATGCACAATAGAATCCGAGAAAATAGTCTGCCAAAAACAGTATGACGAGAGCTTTAAATGCCAAGTCGATACCACCCAAAAGCCAACTCAGCACACCTATGATGGCTGAACCACAAGCCTTGAAGGAGAATTCATCAAAAATGGGGCAGAAAAAATCTCGCCACTTAAGTCCAAAATCGATCAGTGGAGTGTTTGAACTCATTATGTTTTCCTTAAAGGCCGTGGTTCCGTTAAAAGCCTGATGATCAGACTTAAATCTACGGGACCAAGTGTGCGTTTTTTGTCGATAACGAATGCCGTCCCCCATGGATCAGGCCTCCCTCTCGCTTTGGTTTTGAGACCCTAACCCTGGTTTTTCAGCTATTCGTCTCAGTTTCGAACAGTTTCAGCCTCAAACACACAAGCTGCTTAAATTGATGCAACATTTCTCTTGACAGACTTTCGGCAAAGGTATCCTAGGCTCACATTTTCGAGGCAGAACGAAAGTCCACCACGAAAACCATAAGCTCGAGAAAGTTGGATGAATTGAGATGAAAAGGAGATGGATGAAAGGAAAACAGCTGAAGAGCCAGATAAGCTAGCTGGTTATTATGATTGCCAAGCATCAATAGCTAAGAACTTTTGGGAAGCTTGAGCACCTTCCCCTATAGTGCGCTTCACCCCGAAATTCGGACCACTTACTAAGGTGGAATTTGCATCCTAAAATGACCTCGAAAGGAGGATGCAGATGGGCAAGAAACGAAGGACATTTACGGTTCTTCGACGTTTCATGTGGAATTCATGAAGAGACCATGAATTGAATGGGAGCGGCGATCAGGTAGACCATAATGATGAAGTTGGTCACATTTCGGTAGCCGCGCGCTCTGGCCCGTGCAGCCTGGAAGAGGCCGTTGAGACCTTCAAGGCGAGCATTTGTATGTAGTGACTGCCAGCGTTGAAGGATGCGGGGCAGATGTTTTTCAAACGTCGCCAAGGCCTTTCTCACCGGTTCCAGCATGGGATCATCTTCCACGTATTCCACCGCATGACGTAGAAAACGGGTGGCTCGCCATTTGGCGGCTTGTTTGGTTTTCGCTTTTCGGAACCAGCGTAAGAGTTCCTTGACCCGGAACGCCTTGGCTGTGACGAAGCCGCTTTCGACAAGTTCTTGAAGAGCATCTTCTTGTTGGAGTGTTCGAGAGGTTTCCAACGACTTGAGAACCGTCCACCGAGCCCCATTGGGCATCTGCCTGTCTTTGGCCTCCAGCCTTCTCACCTGGTCGACGGCGCGGGTAAACAGTTGAACCACATGAAACCAGTCAACCGTGACGGCAGCCGATTTGAAGTTTTCCTTAACAGCGGAAAGGAATGCTGGGGACATGTCACACACGACCTCGCTGACGTTGTCCGGGTGACCGCCATGCGCCTCGATAAATTTGCAAAACTCTCTCAGGCACTGCTTCCCCCTGCCCT
>JAFLJW010000175.1 GCA_022712815.1 Pseudodesulfovibrio sp.
TGACCCAGTTTGGTGATGTTGTCCTTGTTCGGGTCAACACCATGCAGTTCTATGTCGTTGCGGGAAGCAAGGCCTTTTATAATGGCCGAGCCCATATTACCTACGCCTATGAACCCGATTTTTTTGGTCATTATCCCACCAGTTCGTCAGGGGTGAAGAAGTAAGCCACCTCGGATTTGGCGGTGTCAGGACCGTCAGAACCGTGGCAGGAGTTATTCTGGATGTTCTGGCCGTGTGCGGCGCGAATGGTGCCTTCTGCGGCATCGGCCGGGTTGGTTGCGCCCATCAGGTTGCGGTAGTTCTCAATGGCATTTTCGCCTTCCAGACAGGAAACGACAACCGGGCCGGAGATCATGTAGTCAACCAACTCGCCGAAGAAAGGACGCTCACTGTGCACGGCGTAGAAGCCTTCTGCCTTGGCGCGATCCATGTGAATCATCTTCATGGCTTTGACCTTCAAACCGGAATCAGTGATCATTTTCAGGATATCACCGATAAGATTACGTTCTACTGCGTCAGGTTTGATGATGGAAAAAGTGGTTTCGATAGCCATTATAAGCCTCCGTTTGTGTTGTTTCTATTATACGTATTGGCAGGAATTTGCCAGTAACTCCAAAAAACCGTCAGAAAATACTTTCAACTAATTCTTCAACAACTTGCTAACAGAGTAACATGCGGTCAGATACGCCTTCCTCGCCTCTCAGTTCCGAGAAGCGGCGCAGCAGGTCTTCGACCTTGAGATTCTTCTTCTTCTCGCCCTTGATATCCAAAACAATTTCACCGCGATGGAACATGATCAGGCGATTACCCATACTGATGGCCTGATTCATATTGTGGGTGACCATGAGGGCTGTGAGGTTTTGCGATTCAACAATTTCAGCCGTCAGGTCCAGAATCATGCCGCCGGTTTTCGGATCAAGAGCGGCTGTGTGCTCGTCAAGCAGAAGCAGACGGGGGCGAACCATGGTTGCCATGAGCATGGTCAGGGCCTGACGCTGTCCGCCGGAGAGCAGACCTGTATGGACCTTGAGCCTGTCTTCCAGTCCGAGTTTGAGTACGGACAGTTTTTTACGGAAAGAGTCACGGTCCTTGCTTTTTACGCCAAATCCGAGTCCGCGTCTTTTGCCTCGTGTGTTGGCCATGGCGAGATTTTGCTCGATGGTGGCCCCGGCGCAGGTACCAAGAAGAGGGTCCTGAAATACGCGGCCAATAAGTGCGGCTCGTTTGTATTCCGGCCAGCGAGTGATATCATCGTCATTGAGAATTATTCGTCCTGAATCAATGGAGAACGAACCAGCTATGGCGTTCAGGAATGTAGATTTTCCAGCACCATTGGAACCGATGATGGTGATGAAATCGCCATCATTCACTTGGAGATTGACCCCGGTCAGGGCCTTGACTTCATTGATGTCGCCCCTGTTAAAGGCCTTGGTAATATCGGTGATGGATATCATTTGGACCTCGCTGCAATGATTTTTTGTTTAATTTTTGGCATGATCAGGGCGACGATTACAAGTAGGGCGGTGATCAGGTTCAGGTCGCTGGGGGTGATGGAAAAACTTCCCAGTTTGAGGCCAAGAGCCAGGGCAATGGCCACCCGGTACAGGACTGAGCCGAGCAGGGCGGCAATGAGTGCGCGGCTGATTGTCTTGTCGCCAAACACAGTCTCACCGATAATGACCGAAGCCAGACCCGCGACGATGGTTCCCACGCCCATATTGACGTCCGCAGCACCCTGATTCTGGGCAACCAGAGCACCGGTGATGGCTGCCATGGCATTGGAAAGGCCAACACCGCAGATGATGAATGTGTCAGTGTTTACGCCCTGGCTGGTGATCATTTGCATATTGTTGCCGGTAGCAAGGAATGCCAATCCTATTTCCGTGTGCAGGAACCAGATGAGCAGGACGACCGTCACAAGACAAATCAGGCCGAACAGAAGCGGTGTGGAGATATATGAGGGCAATCCTGTGACCCTGACAAACCAGTCCACCACAGTATCCTGACCGAGTAAGGTTATGTTTGGCCGCCCCATTACCCGTAAATTGATGGAATAGAGGGCGATCATGGTCAGAATGGATGCAAGCAGATGCAGTATCTTGAATTTCGTATTGAGTATGCCAGTCACCGCTCCGGCTATGAAACCGGCACAGGCAGCCATGAATATGGAAACAACCGGAGAGTAGCCGGCGGTTATCGCCACGGCAGACACGGCAGCTCCCAGAGGCAGGCTGCCGTCAACCGTCAGGTCCGGGAAATCGAGCACTCGAAACGTCAGGTAGACACCAATGACCATGAGGCCATAGGCAAATCCCATTTCCAATGCTCCTAGTAATGCATAACTAGTCATGATAATTCCTGTTTATTGCATTTTGCAAAATCAATCCAATGGAATGGACACAACGGAAAAGGCGCGTTGTAAGCAACGCGCCTTGTATACTTATTGCGGAGAATACGCAAATTAAGCCAATCGTTATTCGATGATTTTGGCTGCACGCTTTATAGTTGCTTCGGGCAGGGTGACGCCCATGGCAGCCGCAGCTTTCTTGTTGATGTGCAGGTTGAGATCGTTCAGGAATTCAATGGGCATGTCACCGGGGTTTACGCCATCAACAAGGATTTTGGCAACCATGTCACCTGTTTGAAGGCCCATTTTGTAATAATCGACAGCCACAGCCGCCACGGCACCACGGGCTACGGAGTCAACATCAGCGACAATCAGCGGAAGCTGGTTCTGGGTACAAACCTTAACCGCAGATTCCACGGCTGAAATAACGGTGTTGTCAGTGGGGATATAAATAACATCGGCGCGTCCAATCAGGCTCTTGGCGGCCTGATAGACACCGCTGGAGTTGGCAATTGTGGCTTCTTCAACATTCAGATTTGCTTTGGCGGCTTCGTCTTTCAATTTTTCCACCAAAACGACAGAATTGGGTTCACCTGCATTGTAAATAATACCGATAGTCTTTGCTGTAGGCACGATTTCCTTGATCAGGGCAACATGCTTATCCATGGGGCTGAAATCCGACATGCCGGTGATATTCTTGCCATCGGTGTTCTCAAGGTCTTTTACAAGGCCAGCGGAAACCGGGTCGGTGACACCTGTGAAGACTATGGGGCGGTCGTGAATTTTCTGAGCTGCCGCCTGTGCGCCGGGGGTGGCGATGGCAAGGACCAAATCAGGCTGCTCGCCCATTATCTGACTGATGATCTGGATATTGGTAGCCGAATTTCCCTGAGCGATGTGAACATTAAAATTCGCATCAATTCCTTTTTCCTTCAAACGATCAATAACCCCATTGCGCATGGCATCAAGAGCAGGGTGTTCAACGATCTGGGTGACGGAAACAATATAGGTTTTACCGGCAAAGGCAGTCGTGGCAATCACCAGGAGTGCAAGCATGGTCATGAGTATTTTTTTCATTGTACTAAATTCTCCTTATTTTTTTATCTTTAAAAGCTGCCTTGTATGCCACCGAGTCGTCAAGGAGTTTCCATTACCGGACAATAAAAAAAAGGCCACATTGAGCGGCCTTGTATTATCTTTTAATGGAATTCGTTTAGAACCGAATTTCTTCTTCCTTGACGATCTGGAAAGATTTGTTGCCCTTGACGCGTCCGGGCAATCCCATGAATTTGCGCACGCCTTCAACTTCGGCTTCGAGCAATTCGTCTTCATCAGTGTCGAGAAGGATGATGTCGCCTTCCTGAAGGTAGAGAAGCTGGCGACCGCTGATAGCGGTGCGGCCCATGCGGACCACCAGTTCAACAGGTGTTTCCATCAGGCGTTCCTTGAAGCGGTTGATCCAGACATGATCGACTTCAAGACGCTCTGATTGGAAAGATGCATGCAATTTGGAACGGATAGGCTCCATGGTGGCATATGGCAGACAGACGATCAGAGAACCAATGGCATTTTCAAGTTCCACTTCAAAGGTGACGACAATAACGACGTCAGAAGGGGGAACGATGGCCGCAAACTGGGGGTTGACCTCTGTTCTGACCAACTCGACATGGACTTCATGCACCGGTTTCCATGATTCTTCCATGTTTGCCAGTGCGATTTTCACCACGCGTTCGACAATGGCTTGTTCGATAGGCGTGAAATCGCGGCCTTCAACCTTGGGCTGGCTGCCGGCACCGCCAAAAAAGTTTTCGACCAGTGCAAAGACCAGACGTGAATCGACAACAAGCAGGGCGTTACCGCGTAATGGGTCCATCTTGAAAATAGAAATGGAGGTCGGCACAGGAAGAGAGCGCATGAAGTCGCCGAATTTGGACATGTCGATGGAAATGGGATTGATATCCACCCGTTTGCGCATGGTGTTGGCCAGCGCATTGGTGCATAACCGTGCAAAACGATCATTGACGATTTCGAGAACGGGCATACGGCCACGAATGATTCTGTCCTGATTGGCCAGATCAAACGCAACTACACCGGTATCATCCTCCGGTATCTCTGTTTCCGTCTCGACATCCCCACCGGAAAGACCCCGGAGCAGGGCATCAACTTCATCTTGTTCGAGGATTTTGCTCATCTGAAAAAAGCCCCACCTGTTCGCCGATTATCGGTCCATTTGCTACCGGCACATGCCAGAAATTTGAACGTCTTGAAGGTAATAGCAAAAAACGGACCGGACTGCTCACCGTCTTTTCGGCAGCAAAGCACAATTGCTTAAATAAATTGTTACACTCGCCATGGTCTGATGGCAATAAAAAGTGGTTTATTCGCCTGTTTTTTTCTTGAAAAAGTCTGGAAAAAATCAGGATAAACCCAATTACAATATCTGAATAAATTTATATATCTACAAAATCAATGAGTTATCTGAAGGACTGTTTGGTTTTATCTGGCATGTTCTAGTCAGGAGATACTGACTGCAAAAGTGAATGAGTTTTACAAAGTTTATAGAACCAATCCGTAATTATTCAGGAGAAAGGTGGGACAGGGGAATAATTTTAATGGATTTATCTCTGTTTGAACTCCATTGCCTCAAGGCGGACAATGTTTTCGGGTAGGGATGTCCTATGGCGATTGCATAACCTTTGCGATGGGCAACACGTTCAGTTTTCTTCAGTTGATGCACTATGGCGGTCACGTCCTTGACGTTGTCCAGAAAGATATCCCGTTCGTAAAATGGTATACCAGCGATTCGGGCCGATTTTCGTCCCACGCTTTTTCCCGATGTCAGGCTGTCCAAAAAGAAAAGACCGTGTCGTTTGAATTCAGTCAGGGCGACTTCCATGCCCGGTTCATGGGACGTGAATTTTGATCCCATATGATTATTGACGCCAATGGCCTCAGGAATTTTATTGAGGTTTTCAGTCACACGTTTCCTGATTTCATCAGGTGTCATGGAGACAAAAAGAGCATCGTCTCCCGGATTGACTGCGGGATACCCTTTGGGTTCCATGGGAAAATGGATGATCAGATCGCGTTTGTTCTGGGAAATAAGCTCAACAGATGCCCTGGTAAAGCTCGCATTGGGCCAGACAGCGAATGTCAATGGAATGCTGAGTTTGAGCAGCCCCTTGAGGACTGTATGGTTCTCACCTATATCATCGATGACAATGACGAGCTTGGGACCTTTTGTTTCAGGCCTTGGGAGTTTCAAGGGAACGGCTTCAAGCAACAGACGGTGGGTAGGGAGCTTGTCAATTTCAATGGCAGCTTCATTGGAGCCGTTATCCAGCAAGGCGGCTTCCGGCACCCGTTTGAAGAGGTGGCCCCTGAGTGTCTTGAGAAACAGACCTCGATCAGCCACTGACGGGATTTGCAATACCTGAAAGTGATAGGTGCGCTCATTGAGATGTCTCAATTCCACATCGATCAGAGCAAGCTCACTCATCTTGAGTTTGACGTCCCGCATTGTTTCAATAATGGCGAGATCAGCCTGTTTGACCTTGTCTTCCATGTCGGAAGTTGTTTCTTCCTCATAGACCCGTGGCACTATGTCAGTTTGTTTTTCTACGACAGATGGGGGCAAAGCAGAAGGTGGCGGAGTTTCTTCGGTGAGAAGAAAATACCCAAGAGCCACAAGTCCCATAAAAACAATGGAAAACATGAAAATGAGAGGACCGGGCCGATACAGTCTCATGAGGAGACTGTCTGGCCCGGTCTGTTCGTGCGGGGTTTCTTCTGTAGGATGTTCGTCCATGGAGGCGATCTTTTTTACTTAATCTGCTTCAGTCTGGGCAGGCTTTTTACCAGTTCGAGAGCCATCCTGATCTGGTTGTCGCGTTCAAGCATTTCTTTTGCCTTTTCAGCGTCTTTGTCTTTGCCCTTCTTGGACTTATCACCGTTTTCCAGGTGACGATTCAAGTCTTTTTCCCTGACCGTGAATCTGGCACGCATCTTTGTGTCATCATCCTTGGGAGGAGCGACAAAGGGAATCCTGAGGTCTGGCTCAATGCCCTTGGCCTGAATGGAGCGGCCATTGGGTGTATAGTACAGGGCGGTCGTCAGCTTGATGCCTGAGCCATCCGCCATGGGAATGATTGTCTGGACAGAACCCTTGCCAAAGGAGCGCTCTCCGATGATCAGGGAGCGATTGTGATCTTGCAGTGCACCGGCGACGATTTCAGAAGCAGAAGCAGAACCTGCATTGATCAAGGTGACCATGGGGACTTTGATTTCATTGGAGTTCTTTGCAGCAAAGAAATCCTTTCTGGATGATGCATTCTTGCCCTGAATGTAGACGATGGTGCCTTTTTCAATGAAAGTATCCGCGATTGAAACGGCCTGTACAAGCAATCCGCCGGGGTTATTGCGCAGATCGAAAACGATCCCCTTGAGTTCATGGGTCTTCTGGTATTCGGCAATCTTTTCCCGCAGGTTTCTGGTCGATGACTCGTGGAACTTCGTCAAACGAAGGTAGAGGTAGCCATCTTCAAGGGACTGCGCCTTGACACTGACGATGGGGATAGTCCCTCGGACAATGGGGACCTCTTCAGGCTTATTGGAGTCCTTGTGCAGGATGAGCAGGTTGACTGTTGTGCCTTTCTTGCCACGGATACGTTTGACCGCATTCATGAGGGTCATGTCCTGTGTGGATTCACCATTGATTTCAAGGATCAAATCTCCGGCCAGGAGGCCAGCTTTGTAGGCGGGGGTATCTTCAATGGGACTGACGACAAGAATTCGGCCCTGCTCCTGACTGATCTCGATACCTATGCCGCTGAATTTTCCAGCTGTATCAGACTGCATTTCCCTATAATCTTCAGGAGTCAGGTACGTAGAATGCGGGTCGAGCTGCTCAATCATTCCCTTGATGGAATTGTTGATAAGCTTTTTCCTGGTAATCGGCTTGACGTAATAACTTTCGACAATATCGAGAACCTGTGAAAACCGTTTGAGAGCCTCGAAATGATCGCTTTTCCCGGCCATGGTGGGACCGGGTGCGACAGTGAGGGTGAAGAGAAGAATAAATGTAATTATCCAGAGCGTGACACGCATGCAAGCCTCCCGCTAATCGGAGTCAAAATTTATGAGGTTAACAACGCATCAATTCAAAGCAGTTAACCAGAGTTTTGGGTTAATTGGTTTTTGATGAAAACGCAATTCAAAATACAAACCAGGTCCATTGGTCTTCGGGTAGAAGCCAACAACCCCCAGTGGTTCATCTTTTTCAACTTCCTGCCCATTTCTGACATATGTTTCAGATAAATAGGCGTACAGGCTGTAGTAATCGAATCCATGGTAGACGATGACAACGTGTCCGAAGCCGCGCAAAGTGTCGTTATGGACCACTTTTCCCCAAAAAACGGACTGAACATCAACCCCCTCGTTTGTACCTATGGCCAGACCACGGACAGGCGGGCGGGCTCTAAGGTTGAATCCTGAAATCAGACGGCCCTTGACCGGCCAGGGAAGGGTGTGCTTGTAAAGGGGAAAGCGTTTGGTTTTCTGGGATTGGAGCTGATATCTGAGATCTTCGATTGTAGAGAGAATTTCGCTGAGTTCGCTTTCCACATCTTGACGTTTTCGTCTTATTTTCTTGAGGTTTTTGCGCAATGAATATTTATTCCCAAGCAATCTGTCTTTATTCTTGTTAATCTGTGCAAGTTGGGTTTCAGCTTCTTTTTCCAATAATCGTTGTCTTTCCAGATTCGCGATTATGCGTTCTGAATTGATACGGGCTTCGGTCAATTTGCCGTTTGTGGCATCATAGATATCGGCCAGCCAGTTAAAGCGGCGATCAAACATGTCCCAGCTCTCAACACCTTTGAAACGCGCCCTGACATTTTGCAGATGGACCGGCCACAATGCCTGCATCAGGCCGGACAGTTCCAGAATGATACGCTGTTTTTCTTTTTCAAGGGCAAAGTGATCTTTACGAGCTTTTTTCTCGTTCTTTTGGATTTCATTGAGTATCTTTTCCTGAGAAATGATTTTGCCCTTGAGCAGCCTGACATCGTGTTCAATGTCGGAAAGGCGGGTGGATATCTGGCCTGCCTGCTTGGTAAGCTCACGGACTTTATTTTCGTTTTCATCTGCTCGTTGATGTTCGTACTGCAAATTTTCATTAATTATATCACCCTGATCCTGAGCAAGCAGAGTGCCAGGAAGCACAAGAAGGATAATGGAAATCAATATTGAAATTTTGTTCATGCGCACATTTTAATCGAGATAAGATTGAAGAGGGCAGGTCTCGCACAGCCCCTTTGATTTCTTGCACCAATCCTTGCCGACCCGGACAATAAGGGCATGGTATTCATTATATAGTGCCACATCTTCGGGCAAAACGTCCATGAAAAGAGCTTGAAGTTCGTGATAGTCGATTCCCTCATATGACAAACCATGGCGATTCATCATTCGGCCCGTATAGGCATCGACAACAAATGTCGTAAAATCAAGGGCATACAGGAGGATTGAATCAGCCGTTTCAGGGCCGATGCCATTGACCCTCAGGATTTTTGGCCGCAAATCATTTAACGAGTATTTTTTGAGTTGCAACAGGTCAAAACCTGCTTCAACCTTTATGAATTCAAGAAAATTGCGGATACGTTTTGTTTTGATGTTGTAGTATCCGGCCGGGCGGATCAATTCGGCCATCTCGCTGGGATCAAGGGCATACATGGCTTTTGCACTGAGCAGGCCATTGTTTTTCAGGTTGGTGATGGCCTTTTCGACATTCTTCCAGTTGGTGTTCTGGGTCAGGATCGCTCCGATGGCGATTTCAAACGGAGTATCACCCGGCCACCAATGGCTGGGACCAAGTGCGTCAAGCATCGTATCGTACATGCTGATAAGTTTGTCTGCCTGCCCCATTATTGATTGGCCCCTATATTTTCCCAGACAAGGCAAACCCATTCGCCGCTGGCAAAATGTTGCGCTGTCCCGATGCCCAGTTTTTCATATGCTCTGGCAACGGCGTCCGCCTGTTTTTCGACCAGAATACCGGAAAGAATCAGGCTGCCGCCGGGTTTGACGTGGGATGTGATATCCACTGCCATTTCGATCAGTGGCCCGGAGAGTATGTTTGCCACAATCAATTTGAATTTCAGGCTGTTATCCAGACAATCAATGCTGCCTACAGCGAGGTCAACCTTGCCTGTAACGCCGTTTGCATCAATATTTTCAATTGCGCAATCAATGGCCAGAGGGTCGATATCCAGAGCCGTGCCAGTGAGGCCCAGCTTGCAAAGACCAATGGCGAGAATCCCGGACCCGGTACCGAGATCGAGAAAATCCTGCCCAGCTTTGATGGTCCCGGTTTTGACAATTTTGCCAATGGTTTCGAGGCAGAGCGATGTGGTTGGATGATGGCCCGTTCCAAATGCCATTTTGGGCTCGATCACAATGTGAGTGGTGCCGTTATCTTCATCCTCCTCAAGCCATGGCGGGAGAATCTTGAATGTTTCCCCACAGTTGACCGGATTGAAGAACTCTTTCCAGGCCATTGTCCAATCTTCCGGTTCCTGTTCCACGTATGTGACGCCAGCTCCGGGAAAGCGGTCCTTGAATTCTTTCACCATTTCCATGCCAAGAGAATGATCTTCAAGGTAGAGAGTAAACCGTCTTTCATTTTCAAGGAGTGTTTCTTCCCAACCGTGGGGAATTTTTGAGGATATGAAAACATAGACATCGTCGGCTGCGCCTTCATGAATGATGAATTGAATTTTGAGAAGGGTGGACATTATGTGAAGTCTCCCAAGATCTGAATATGATAAGGCCGGGAACCAAGATTCCCGGCCTTATTATTGTCTATTTATGCGATATGACTAAAAAACCTTATCAATGAAAGATCCTTTGCCAGTGTACTGAGAGCCTTGCACTGTGGTTTTCTCAGCCTGTTGCTGATCCGCAGCCCTGATCAAAGGAGCTTGCACCTCGTCACTAGGTACCTGATTCGCCGGTTCAACCTGTTTCGGCTCTTCTTCATCCCGAATGGGCAAATATTCGCTCATCGGGCCAATGGCTGCAATTCCACTCATGACCATTACCTCGTTTCATAATAGATACGCATTCAACGAAGCATGGTCAAGATCGGTCAGATTTCGACTTCAGCCAGCACGGAATCAAGTACCGACATAAAGGTCATGATGTCGTCTTTTTCAACGGTCAACGGCGGCACAAGGCGCAAAATGGTCCCCTGTGTCAGGTTGCAGACCACTTTGTTGTCGAGCAGTCTTTTCCAGACTTTCGTACCATCGAATGTCAATTCGATTCCAAACAGCAAGCCGAGTCCCTTTGTTCCCGCTATCTTGTCAGGATATTTGGCTTTCAGTTTCATCGTCTCAGTTCTGGCAAATTCACCCATTTCTGCGGCGCGGTCAGCTATTTTCTGTTCGAGCATGATGTCCACAACCTTGGAAGCGACTGCGGAAATCACGGCTCCTCCACCAAATGTGGTAGCGTGAGAACCGGGCGTAAAGCCTTTGGCAACTTCGTTTGTGCACAGAACCGCACCCATGGGCAAACCATTGGCCAGGGCCTTGGCTGAGGTGAAGATATCCGGTGTGATCCCGTAATGCTGGTGCGCCCAGAATTTACCGGTTCTGCACAGGCCCGTCTGAACTTCATCCACGATGAGAAGAATACCGTTTTCCTTGCACAAGGTGACTATATCATTGACATACTCGCTTGGCAAAATGCGCACGCCGCCTTCGCCCTGAATCATCTCGATCATGATGGCGGCAGTATGCTTGTTGATGGCACCGCGAAGGGCATTCACATTGCCAAAGGGGACAGTGATGAAACCCTTGGGCAGGGGATTGAAACCGTCCTTGATGGGGCCTTCCTGACCGGTGGCCGTCAAAGTGGACAACGTCCTGCCATGAAAGGATCTTTCCAGGGTGATGATCTCGTGGCGGTCTTCGTTTTTCACCCTGTGCATGTACCTGCGGGCGAGCTTGATGGCTCCCTCGTTGGCCTCGGCCCCGGAGTTGCAAAAGAAAACCTTGCCTGCGCCGCAGGTGCCAAGGAGTTTTTCGGCCAAATCCAGTTGCGGTTCCTGATAAAAGAGGTTGCTGACGTGCACCAGTTTTTTTGCCTGCTCGGCCATGACTTCGGCGAGATCAACCCGGCTATGCCCAAGGCTGCACACGGCAATGCCGGACAGGAAATCAAGGTATTCCTGACCGTCCAGAT
>JAFLJW010000208.1 GCA_022712815.1 Pseudodesulfovibrio sp.
AAGCGTATGGCAGATATCTTTCGATATGAAAGAAGACGCAAGGCTCGCACAAGGCGAGTCTCGTCTACGAAATACTTTACCGGCTGTGGCCTACGCCAGCAACCAGTATGACAAGATCCATTCGATTGATGAGCAAAAAAACCTCTTGGGGTTTGATTAAATATGGAAACGAATACAAAACTTCCGAAGAGAGGGCAAGAAAATGAAAACGCGGACGGTTGCATTCACCGGGAGATCCCATACACACCGAGGGAAAGTCCCCACATGAAAAGAATTTCATTCTATTTTGAGAACAGTTTATTTCAAAAATGGTGATAACATACTGTTTTTCTATGAAAACAAAAAAGGATTTCATATACATGTATGAAATCCTTTTTTAATTTTCTGGTGGAGACGAAGAGATTTGAACTCTCGACTTCCGCCTTGCGAAGGTGCTAGATGCTTTCCCAAGGCGATGTTTACCACGATAAGAGCTACCATTTACCTCCACTTGAGTATGCTTCTTTACCTGTAAAAGGTGAATTAGAGGTGAACTCACCTCAGTCTCTTGCCGCTCTTGCCTGGCCAGCTTCGTTCGTCGTCGCGGCCGGGACGGACGCTTCCGCCATCTCCCCCTTGCATGGGTGCGCGGCCACTCTTTTCCGCCTCCCCCCTCCCCCCTCAAAGGGTAGCAGAACAATGGTCCAATGCGGGTCCTCCTGGATTGACGCCTCTGCGATTACAAAGAGTGCCGCATATTCGCGGTTTTTTGGGAAGGAAAGTTTTTCTGGAAAAATGGAAATGTTATGGGCGGTTACGTGCATCCATGGTGCGTCTTGGCTGATAGTGGCCGGGGTTCATGGGGAGGCAGGTAGCCGTTTTTTTGTTGCCCGGCAGGAAGCTGGCGGGGCGGTCAACCTGAACGAGGTGAATAATGGCTGATGAAGAATTTGTACCGATGCTCATTTTGCCCGTCGGCTATCGGCTGGTCAAAAGGAAGGACGGCACCTGGGATGTCGATCCGCCGGAAGGCGCTGACATGACCAATGCTGTGGTGCTGGGAACATTGACCGAGCTGCGTTGCGACATCGAGGCGCAGCTTTCCCCAGCTCCGCAGGATGACCAGGCCCCACCGCCGCCTCCGGATGACAACGACGCACCGCCACCATGGAACGGCATGGACCAGAATTGGATTCTGCAGTGCATGAACCGGAACGTGACCGGCGATGCTGAGTTGTATGCAGCCATGCACACTGGCCGACTTGCCATCAACATCACCACCGGTGGAGATCGCAAGACACCGGAGACGCTTCAGTTCACGGGTCACCATTGGCAGATGGACCCGGCCATGGTCTTTGCCCATTCACAAATCGAGTCCGTTGCCTTGGCTTATGGCCATGCGCATCAGGTCACGACCGTGGCAACATTCAAGGAGCGGATCAAGGGCCTCGAAGAGCAGATCGACAACCTGGCCGCCGGTGCTAATGAGGACAAGGACCTCATCGAGGACGAGATCGACAAGATCAAAAAGCGGCTGGCAGGCAGAACCAAATCCGTCACCGATCGGATGCACTCTTTACGATCGCCAACCCGCGAGTCTGCGATCATCACCAAGGCCAGATCCATTGCCGGATTCCCGCTCAACTGTGAATCCAGCTGGCTCGACAACAAGTCGAACCTGCTTCCCGTTGCCAATGGCGTGGTGGATTTGGAGACAGGTGAACACCGGGACGGGACACCGGAAGACTGGATGGTTCGTTCGGCACCTGTGGAGTGGAGGGGTGCGGGGGCTGACCGGGGGGCTTGGGAAGAATTTCTCGGTGGGGTTTATGCCGATCCAGACACTGGTGAACCTTATGTAGAATTGATCCGTTTTATTCAAAGGTTGATGGGGTATGCCTTACTCGGTGGAACACCGAACCATATCCTGCCAATCCTGACAGGCCGGGGGCGTAACGGTAAATCTACTCTGCTGAATACCATCCATAAAGTATTGGGGCCGCTGGCTGGTGGTCTCCCTTCCGAACTGCTGCTTGACCAGGGCGTGAGTCGCTCGGCGGATTCCCCGACCCCGTCAATTATGTCGTTGAAAGGGCTGCGATTGGCATGGGCTTCGGAAACTGCGGAGGGGCGCAAGTTCTCCATCGAGCGCGTCAAGTGGTTGACTGGCGGTGATCCTCTCACGGGTCGCCATCCAAATGACAAATACCCGACCACCTTTGCTCCGACACATCTTATGTTTTTGCTGACCAACAACCTGCCGAGCGCACCGGCCACGGACTATGCATTCTGGAAACGCGTGCTCGCTATCCCCCACAAAATATCCTTTGTGCATGGCGAGCCGACCCAAACTTGGGAGAAGCCTATTGATCCGGATATGGATGCCAAGCTTGACGCCTGCTTGCCGGGAATTCTGGCATGGCTCGTGGAGGGGCACATGGCTTGGCGGCGAGATGGGTTGGCTCCGCCATCAATTGTGACCGACGCCACCAACAAATACCGCGAGGGCGAAGATGTCCTTGGCGAATTTCTCTATGAATGCTGCGAGGTGAACGAGACCCTTCATGAGGGCAGCTCAAAACTCTACACCGTCTTCGAGCAGTTCTACCAAAAAAATGTCGGTAAGTATGTCCCCAGCCAAAAGAAATTCGGAGGGTGGATGGAAGACAAGGGCTTCGAGCGAAGGAAGTCGGGTACGATCCGCTACTACGGCGTGGCCCTGAAACTGGAACATTTGGAGGCGTATAGCCCGAAAGAATAGCGCAAGGTCCAGATGGTCCGCACGAGGTCCGGCAATGGTCCGGCTTTTAAGCCCTTGAAATCCAAGGGAAAGTATTAGTGTAAGGAACCTTAGGGAGTATAATCCCTTATACAATAATATCTTGAAACAAAAGGTATCAAAAAGATGAGAAAAGAATTTAATCCCTATCCTCCCAAATTCTCGGCAACCGTTGCCATTCCTAGCTTAAAGCCTTGGACCTTTGGCCGGACCACGAGGGACCATGTGGAGGATGCGTTGGTATACGGGCAACAAAGGTCCAGGGGGGAATATTGATATGCCTACATCACTTGTCGAACTGGTCCGTGCGAAAATGGGCGGCGGCTTTGATAAGCCGGTGGGGATGAAGGGCGAGTACCAGGGGCCGTGTCCTGAGTGTGGTTGTCAATCCTCGGTTTCGGGTCATGTCTGCGATCGGTTCAGCGTCTTTCCTGACCAGCCCCCAGCCGGTGAGATTGCCGTCAATGCGGGAGTCTCTGGCGGCTTCTGGTGCCGCAATTGTGGCCTGGCTGGGGACTATGTGCAGTGGTTGGTGGAGGTCGAGGGGTGGGATTGGATAAAAATTTTTGAGTATTTAGGGGTGAAGGGCGAACGTCGGGAGGCTCGACCGAGGTCGTTGACACCGTATCCGGTCCAGCCTGTGCGCAGGGATGGGCGATCCCTGAATGATCTGGAGGAGCTACAGTTTCCATCCGACATGTGGCGCGAGCATGCGGACAAGTTTGCCCGTCAATGTGCGGTTGATCTGAAAAAGAATCAGCTCCTGATTGGTTGGTTAGCGCGTCGCGGGGTCACGTTGGCCGTTGCAAAAGAGTTCGGGCTGGGCTGGCATGCCGGGAAACCACAAAAGAATGGCAAGCCGCCATGCTCGTATCGTAGCCGCGAGGGCTGGGGGTTGCCTCGAAAGGAATGGCCTGGTGGCAAAGCCAAGTTACTGTGGTTGCCGCGTGGCCTGACTATCCCCAAATATCGTGATGGAAAATTGCTTGGTGTCCGTATCCGTCGCCCATCTGTTGATCTTGCCGGTAGCGACAAGAAATATATCCAGATCGAAGGATCGCGCCATGGGTGCATGATCACTCCAGGGGCGCAGGTATACGTGGTGGTGGAGGCCGAACTGGACAAGATGGCCGTTGACTCTGCCTGTGTCGAGGGTGTGGCCGGGTGTGCCATGGGCAGTCTGTCATCCTACCCTGACACCACGGCGACCGGGTACTTGCTCAACGCTCTGGCAGTTTTCCAGTCTCTCGACTTCGAACCGCAAGGGCGAGGGGAGAAACATGGAAACAAGTTCCGCCATTGGTGGCTAAAAACATTTCCCCGCTGCAAGCGCGCACCGTTGCCGGTAGGCAAAGACCCCGGCGAGCTGGTGGAGCAGATCGGGTTGGAAGGCCTTCGGGCTTGGATTGAATCCCAGCTGCCACCAGCTATGCGAATTTCTATCCCGCCGCCTAAAAGAAAAATTGAACATGCACCAATACCGGTTGAAGGTCCCAAGTTGCCTGACGTCATTGAGGAACTGCGGATCATCATGGCGACGAATCAAATAGAAATCCACGTCGGCGAAAGTGGTGCAACCCTTGGATGCCGTGGACCTGTCGAGGTCTCTGACCAAGTCGGATTGCTTTGTCAACGTCCGATTGTCCAGGAGTGGTTGGCTGAGATCGGTGAAGAGACCGTGACTTCCAGAAACTTCATGAAGCCGATGGAGACAATATGATAGAATTGCAGGATGAATTAGACCTGTCAGAACAGGAAATAGCCGACGCTATCGCTGCTGATTCGCTAAAAATTCTTGACGAAACAGGAATATTTACCGGAGCGCGGTTCTCCTTGTGGACCAGTGTCGGAGGTGAAATGCAGCTGGTCAGCGTGAGATGCAAAGGTGGCCCGTATTGGCACAGGGATAAGCGGGGTCGAAAATGGCGGTGCGTGGATGTGTTCGGGTACGGCGTAAGGAAACGCGTTAGCATCAAAAAGCTTAGGGAGACAGGCCGTGAGTGAAGCCAGTAAAGTTTTCAAGAATCAAAACCAGGCCCGCAAGTATCTCATTGAGCTGGGGTATAAAATAAGCAATGGGAGTTTCTACAAACATACCGACCCTCCGCCCAAGGGTGAAGGGATGTTGCGGATCAATGATGACGGCTCCATCTCCGAAGCCGAGTTGATCCAGTATGCCCAGGCGCATCTAAAGCTGAACCCGGCACAAGCCAAGGCCGCAAACAAAAGCGCTGGGTCATCTTCCGAATTGGTGGATGCCAAGCTCGATGGACAGCGCCTCAAGAACAAGGCCGCCGAAGTACGGTTCATGAAAGATATGGGCAACCTGATTTCCCTCGATGACCACAAGCAGGAGCTGGTCCGCACCGTGGTCCTCCTCAAGAATTCCATGTTCGAGTTGGCAAGCAAGGTGGCCCCCTCGTTGGTTCCTCTTGCTGAGAAACCCAACGCAGCATCCTTGATGGATGAGCAGCTTCGGAACCGGATGGCAAAGGTGTTCAACGACCTGGCCAAGCCGTCAACTTTCTATGAGGTTTTGGACTCCGATGTTCAGGAGATGTTGGCGCAGCTGGAGGGATCAGACGATGGCTAGGCCGAAAAAGCACCGATTCCAGCTCCCTCTCGCAGTTCGCCAGGCTGTGCGTTGCCGTAAGGAAGCGTGGATCTCCGAATGGGCAGCTCGTCGTCGTCGCTGGGTGGAGACGCCTGGCCGTAGCGGCTGGTGGGATAACGATGCCAATCCCAAAGCCCCAGGTATTTTGGATGCCCTTGGGTTCCCGTCCGTTAAAGAGGTTATCAACCTTGCGCCGCCGCAAGATGGCAAATCTGAAATTGCCCTGACATGGATCGCCTGGATACTGGATCAAGACCCGGCACCATTTATGTATGTCATGCAAACGGATCAGGATGCCAGCGACATGGGCGAAAATCGCATGAAGGCCATGTTCGAGAAAACTCCTTGGCTCAAGCGCCAGGCAGTGTTCTCTGGACGGGAATCCTGGAATGGGGCCTTGCCCTTGACCACCACCTGGGGGTGGCTGACCAGTGGGCAGTCTGTAAGCCGTTTGGCATCAAAGCCGGTCAAATATCTGAGTCTTGATGAAGAGGAGAAGTACCCTAAAGATTTTAAAAGCAAAGGTGAAACCAATGCCGTCAATCTTAGCCTCCGGCGTCAGGAGTCGTTTTCCCGACCGGTAGCCTTGCGCGGATGCACTCCCACCGACGACACGGGCAGCTTGACCCAGGCGTATCTATCCGCAGCGGTCCGTTTCATTTTTGTCAGCCCGTGTCCTCATTGCGGGACCGAGCAGCTTATGGACCCGAAAAAGCTGCTGGCACCGGAGGAGTACAAAGACAATCCGGATGCGGTCGAGGAACTCGGTCTCGGGTTCTATCAATGTGTTCATTGTCAGGAACCATGGTCGCAACATGACAGAGACGTATCCATGAGTCAGGCCACTTGGGTTGTCGGTGATGCTCCTTGGGCTGCCGAAGATGTCACACCTCATCCACAGGAAGGGATGGAGTTGCGCGCGTATCTACGCAAGTTCCGCCCGGTGCGCGTCGGCTTTTGGTCCTGGCGCGGTCAACGCGTGGGGCAGAGTTTTTCCAAGATCGTGGCCCGCAGGATTCGCGCCAAGGGTGATAAAGAAGCACTGCACGATTATCTCAACGGTGACATTGCCCAGCCGTGGCGTGATTTCACATCTCGACGGACCAGCGATCAGCTCAAGCCGCTGCGCCTGTCCGAAGAACACGGAGGCCTGCCCATGGGGTTGGTGCCGGGCAATGGACAGACGGCCGCGCTTGTGGCGACGGTGGACACGCAGGATGATTGGTTCAAGTTCGAAATTCGTGCCTTTGGCTATGGCTTGACCCGTCCTAGCTGGGGGGTGCGATGTGGTGTGGTCGATCTCGATATGCTAGCGGCCAATCCATTCGAGGCACTGGAAGAGATCCTGTGGGGGACCGAGTACAAGGACGCGGATGGTAATATCTATCCGCTACGCTTGGTGTTGATCGACTCCGGCGGACACCGGACAACCGAGGTCTATGATTGGGGCAGACTGCACAAGGGGTATGGCGTCCGTGTCCTTAAGGGCGGTTCCAAGACAATGCGCAATCCGTTCATTTCCTCCAGGCTGGATACCTACCCGCCGGATAAAAACGGTGTGCGCAGACCGATCCCCGGCGGATTGGATTTGTGGTGGCTCAAGGTTGACCACTACAAAGAGCAGCTCGCCTATATGCTCCAGCGTCGTCACGATGATCCTGGCGCGTGGATATTTTCCCACGAGTACCCGGACTCATGGTTGGACGAGATGGCATCCGAAACAAAGAACGCCAAAGGTGATTGGGTCAAGTTGCCGGGCAGACGCAACGAGGCATGGGATTTGTCCGTCTACATGGTGGCCGCCGAAGATATGCTCAAGGTCAGGCTGTGGAAAAAGCCGGAGGCCGGGCAGCAGGCAGTAGGACAAAGGCCGGAAGGCAGGCGCAAGAAAAAGAAGAAAGGGATAAATCCATATGCACGTGGAGGAGGGTATAGCCGATGAGTGCCGAGGGTGCTGTTAAAGCTATTGTGGCCGTGGTCGCCAAGTGTGAAGAGGGGGTCGAATATGAAACCGATGTCGGTGCCGCCTGCCCGGAGTGTGGGGATATGCTCGCTACGACCACAACCCGTACCATCCAGGATGGCCTGCGTGAGCGATACCACAAATGCACATGCGCACTGTGCATCGTGCGTATGTTAGGGCTTTCGATAAAGTCTATTGAAAAAGTAGAGTGACAGATATTGAGTATCGCGCTATCTGTTTTTGCAAACAGGGAGTGTGATATGTCGAAATCGTTATGGAATCTTTTGCTTGTTGTTTGCTTGATAACCTTTTTGTTGGTTGGCGCAGGGTGTTCCTCCAGTCCAAAGGTAGATGCTTCAAATAAAACGACTTTCAATGAATCAATTCTGGAGATCGTCAAATCTTTACCCAAAGAAGATCAGAAAAAGTTTGGGGACACTTTAGCAGGAATGGCTATGATGGTTGCTCTTTCTACTGACGGCAACGAAGAAGATATTCGAAATTTCTTTGACGGGATGACCTATGACGACATCATGGCAAAGGCTCAAGAAATTCGAGATAAAATGAAAAATGAGGAGTAATGTCATGAAGTTTATACTGTCGGTGTTGCTCTCTCTGCTATTCAGTGTGCCTGCCTTTGCTGCCGGGTTCGTCAACCCCATCGGGTTCGAGCCGACCGAGGCCAATAAGACTGCCGTGGTCGAGTACGTCAAGCAAAACGTCAAACAGGAATATTCCAAGATTGGCATGGATTCCGAAAGTACCCTGCGGATGATGGAAAAACAGAACTTGAATGCGTTCAAGAAATTGCTTGGCGCGCAAGATAAGGGTGTTCTTGCTCGTGTCATCAAGCAATACTGCGGGATCGGTATGTGCAACTACGTGACCATCCACATGATGTACGAGCAGGAGATGAAGGCCAAAGGCCAATCGTTGCAGTGGTGACGGATTTGACAACCACGATTCGTCCTAGCCAAGACGGCTTGAAGGCGTGGGGCAGCCTGATGCATGACCGTTACGACTTCATCAAGTCGGGCGTGTATTGGTACTTCGTCGTGCTGGACGAATAGCCATACGCGTAAAAGCAAAAATCACGCCAACAAGGGCGTTTTTTCAAAGGGAACCACTATCTTTAGTACAATACTACAGAGGGGTTCCCCTTTCTTTATATCGCTCGTATCGGGGTAGACATGAGTACATGCCCCCAGAAAACATTGGACTTGATTGAGTCCATGACCGAGGCCTTACAGCGCATTACCGAAACAGGCGACAGCGTCACCTTTGACGGCGTCAGCTATTCCAATCACAACCTGACCACGCTCCAGTCCGTAAGGGCCGAGCTGCTTGCTGAATGCTCCGCTTCCAATTCCGGTTCCAGGGGTCGTAAGTCCTATGGGCAGGTTGTCTTTGGGAGCGGCAGATGAATCTTTCTTCTGAACACCTCCCCGCCCGCAAGTTTGCCGGGAACCGCACCCGGCAAACTTGCACCCTTTCCAGAGGGGAGTTGCTCACTGCCAAGGCAATAGGCTTAATCAGCCCCAAGGCTGCCGTTAGGTTTATGGCAAGCCGTCTGGTTTTGAACCGTTCCATTGAAAATCTTTCCGAGGGTGGCCGCAGTGGTTATCAGGCCGCTCAACGCCATGGCCCGAACCAGGGGTGGAACCCTACGACTCGTTCCAGCGAGGATTCAATCCTTTCTGCCGATGCGCCGTATATTCGTGCTCGCGCCCGTGATCTGGTTCGTAACAATGGCTATGTGGCCGGAGCTGTTCAGCGGATCGTCAACAACGTTGTTCACAAGGGCATCAAGCCGCAGATCAAAGTTGTGACCGGCAAAGGTGAGAAGCTTGACCGCGAGGTAGCTCAGTCACTGGAGAAGGCCTGGAAGAAGTGGTGCAAGCGTACCAAATTCAAGCGACATCTTAAACTGAATGTGCGCCATTTTATTGTTGACGGTGAATTCTTTGCATTACGTTACTTGCGGCCTGAGCTGACAAAAGAAAAGATTGTGCCGCTGTGGATCAAGGGAGTTGAAGCAGACCAGGTCGATGCGAGCAATTCTTCGATTTTCTCCGGCAAGAAGCCGACCAACGAAATTATTCGCAATGGCATTGCTTACAATGAGCATGACGAGCCAATCGCCTATTATATGTATCCGTTCCATCCTGGCGATATCTCCTTGATGGGCAGCTCTTGGGCAGCCCCTGTTCGGGTTGACGCGAAGTACGTAGGTCATCTGTACGCCCCCAATCGCTCCAGTCAGCATCGCGGCGTCAGCGTGGTGGCCCCTGTGGTTATGTCCATGCACGATATCCACGAGTTGACCAATTCTGAATTGATCGCTGCTCGGCTCATGGCTGCCTTTGGTGTTTTTATTTCTGCTCCTCCGTCTGGGATGGACCCGGCTCAAATGGGTGGAAATGACCCAGACACAGTCAAGTCCCAACTTGACGAGCTGACCGAATATGTTGAGTCAGGCCGCATTCAAATATTGCCGGATGGCGCGCAGGTTCAGCAGGTGGATAATAATCGCCCTGGCCCACAGTTCGACGCCATCAGCCAGACCACGCTCCGCCAAGGGGCTTCCGGGCTTGGTCAGGATTATGAATCTTTCTCGGGCGACTACAGAGGCTCATCATTCAGCTCCGCCCGATCCGCATCACTGGAAACCCGACGAGGCTATCAAGTCATAACTGATTTGTTGGTTGACGAGTCTCTTGATCCTACATTCGAGATGTGGCTGCTTGCCGGTCGCATCTCTCGAACTTTGCACCCCGACACCCCGGAAGAGGTGTCGGTGCGCTGGGTCGGTTCCGGATGGCCCTGGATTGATCCCCTGAAAGACATCAAGGCCAAGACGGCAGAGATCGAGCTTGGTGTGACCACCCGCACGGAAGTGGCAGCCAGCCAGGGCAAAGACTTTGAGGAAGTCGTCGAGCAGTTGGCGGTGGAACAAAAAATTTTAAAAGAGAAGGGTCTATTGCCCAAACAGGCCGAGAACCAAGGAGCACCAAATGCCTAAAAAGAAAACCACCATCGCCGAATTGTCCATCATGGAAAAGCCCCACGAAGCGCGGCTGACGATAGTCGGCGGTTCTGCCGGTCTGCAGACTGGAACTCCGTCTGCCAAGGAAGACGCATCCAAGTCGAAGAAGGTCACTCTGGATAAACAGGACGGAGACTCTGCCGCCAAATTGGAAGATGAAGCAAGCGGGGATGAGACTGATTCGCCACAGCGCTTTCGCATGATTGGTTACTCCGGAGCGCCAATATCCAGATGGTACGGCAAGCTGGTCATTGATTTGGCCGGTATGTCCTCTACGGGTTTACCGCTTCCGGCTCTGCTTTCTCACAATTCTGATGCTATTCCCGGTGTGATTGACGTCTTTGACATTACTGACGCCGGGCTTGTCGAGGAAGGCAATTTTATTCAGTCCGAGGCCGGGGACAAAATACTTTCCGAGATGGGCCAAGGCGTCCCGTACAAGGCTTCCATTGGCGTCCAATGTTTGAAAGCCGCATGGCTTGACGATGAATTAACCCTTGAAATTAACGGCCAGGAGATTGTCGGCCCTGCCGAAATCTGGCTGGAGTCCGAGGTCTATGAGACCAGCTTCACGGTCATTCCCGCAGACAGTAATACCAGCGTGGACATCTTGTCGACGCATCAACCAATACAGGAGGCAACCATGCCTAAACCCGCAGACGGCAAGACCGTCAAGTCGGACGCCGAGAAGGCCGCGCTGGAAAACGAAAGCGGCACCCCCCAGCCCGAAAACGTCGGTCTGAGCAATGACGAAGTTCTGAGTCTCGCCGCTAACGGCACGAAGCTCGGCCTGTCCATTGAGGACGTGAAGGAACTCGCCAAGATCCACACGACCCCGGAAGCCCTTGGTATGGCTATGTTGAAGAAGGCCGCCGATAGTAACCCTCAAGTGTCATCCATACAAACTTTGTCCATGGGCGCAGACGAGTCCGAGCGTTTTAATAACGCTGTGGCCGACGGCTTGCTCATGGCACATGGTCACAAATTTGGCGACACCAAGCCCGCCGAAGGTGCTGCTGATTTTAAGCGTATGGGCTTGCAGCAGATTTTGCGCGAGTGCTTGAACCAAATGGGGCATCGTGATGCCTACCGCATCTCCTCCGTGGAGCTGGCAACGCGGGTCATGACCCTCAAGTCCGGCATGTCCTTGTTCAATCACGAGACTCTTAATTACGGTTCATCCGCATCTGCCGGAGACTTCGCCATGATTCTCGGCTCTGTAATTCATCGTCGGCTCATAGCTGCTTACGAGGAATCTCCGGCAACCTGGCAGCCCATCGTCAACGTGACCACGGCCCAGGATTTCCGTGACATCTATGGCATTTCCCTGTCCGAGGCTCCCGACCTGCTCGAAGTCAAACCTGGCGGCGAGTACAAGGAAGCGTATTTCAAAGACAAACAGGAAGTCTATTCCGTGTCCAAGCACGGTCGCATCTGTTCGTTGACTTTCGAGATGATTGTTAACGACGATCTGCGCGCCTTTATGCGTGTGCCGCAGCTCATGGGCAACGCCGCCCGTCGCCTGGAGTCCGACATGGTATGGGCAAAACTCTTGTCCAACCCGGTCATGGCCGAAGACGGCGTGGCCTTGTTTCATGCCGACCACCGGAACCTGCTCACCGCTGCCAAGATCACATCTGCATCCATGGACCTGGCGTACCAGGCGCTGATGATGCAGCGCGGTTTCAATCCGGAAGCCGGTCAGTTCCCCAAGAAGAAGAACGCCGAGGCCGGTGCGTTGCTCAATCTGATTCCGAAGTTCCTGGCAGTGCCCCCGGCCCTCAAGTCCACCGCTCAGGTCCTGATCCGCTCCTTGGCTGATCCGTCCTCTTCGAACTCCGGCGTGACCAATGTCTATCAGGATGACCTTGATATCATCGTCGAGCCGCGCCTGCAGTCCACTCAAATGGGCGGCACCGCCAAGAACTGGTTCCTGTCTGCCGACCCCAGCCAGATCGACACCATTGAGGTGGCCTACCTGGAAGGCGAAGAAAACCCGCTGCTCGTCAGTTACGAACCGTTTGAGAGCGACGGCGTCTCCTGGAAGATTCGCCATATATTCGGCGTCGGTGCCATGGACTTCCGTGGCCTGCAGAAGAACCCCGGCCTCTAGGCCTGCTGAAAAACTCCCGACCCCTGGTCTGGAATTGAGAGGATACCTACATGAGTAAGACTTACAGCAACCCCGGTCACAAGCTTGACTGGCTGAACGATTCCGGTTCGGACGTTGTCAACGACCAGATGGTCGCGGCTGGTTCCATTGTTGGCATCGCCGACGATGCCATCGTCTCCACTGAGGAAGGCGTCCTGTCCGTGGACGGTGTACATTATTACGCCAAGTCCGCCGAAGATCAGCCTTTCGGCACAAAACTCTATTTTGACGAATCTGAGAACAAACTGACCACCAACTCCGGCTCCGGCAACAACAACTTTGCCGGGACCGTTGTCGAGTCCGGCGTTCTCTCGGCTGATGCCGAAGTCGCCGTCAAGCTCAACTGGCCCGGCTAACCCGGACCATACGAAAATGAAAAGGGCTTGAAGATGACCATAATTAACCAGGCAAAAGAAGCTGTAAAAAGTATGCTCTTCGACCAGCTCGGCGTTGCTGCCGAGTATCGTCCGAAGACTGGTGATCCCGTTCCTTTGCAGGTCATCTTCAAGCCCCTTGGGCGTGAGTCCGCCGACTATGGCGACGCCTGTTTTTCTTCCATTGACGTCATGCGCGACAACGTTCCCACTCGTCCTGCAGATGGCGACGAATTCTTCATCGAGACCGAGTCCCCCCAGACCTGGCGCGTCACTGCCGAGGGTGAGGGCCAGTCCGAAGGACAGACACGCTTCTCCTGGTCCATGCGCTGTGTGGGTGAAGAAGGCCGCCGATTGAGTCCTGGGAGGTTGGAGCGCGTATGACCACGAAAATAGTGAGAACCGGTCTGACCACCTTTGAGTGGGATGCAGAACGGTTAGCAAATTTCTCCAACCTCGCAGACAATCGTGTGCGGGGCAAAGTCATGTTCCAAGCCGTGAAGGTTGGAAGTAGCGCTGCAGGCATGCTGGCGTCCAAGCTGGTGCGCCAGCGGTTCATGAAGGTCAAGTCCGGTGAAGTGAAGAAGAATATTCGGGTGAACAACTGGCGCGGCCAAAAGGAAGCTCCTTATTCCACAGTAACCGTGGACATGTCTGCTCGCTGGCCCATGAAGCTCTTTCAGTCCGGTAAATTTAACCCGGCCCGTCCGCCTATGAAGGGTGCCCGGTTTCGCATGATCAAGGGCAAAGGACGTTTCACCATTCCCGGCGCGTTCATCGCTACCATCAATGGTCGTGACGGTGCTTGGAAACGTAAAGGCAAAGATCGGTTCCCGGTTCGCCATCTCTATACCAAGGCCCCCATGCGCTATCTGGCGCGCAAGGAAAATGCCGATCGCATTCTGAATGTGGGCTACGAAAAGATGTCCAAAGAGTTCGATCGTTACTCCAAGTACGTGCTGTCCGGTGGCAGGGGAGGCGTCCGCTAATGGCCTTCGTTTTGCCTACCATCCATCCGCGCCAGCTCATCCGTGGCGCATTTGCCGCAGCTCTCAAGGAGCAGCCCACCCTCGCCGGTGAGAATGTCTTTCCTAACCGTTTGGAGTTTTACGACCTGGAGAAGATGGAGCCACCGTTCATCGGCGTCTACTGCCTCAACGAGCAAGTGATCTCCCCCCTCACCAGTCCGCCCATTTTTCGCCGTGCCATGACCGTGTATCTGGATTGCTGGCAGACCCCGCAAAAGGACACCGAGGATATTAACACGGAACTGGACCTGCTCGCCGCCCAGGTGGAGGCAGTCATCAACAATGGCCGCAACCGTATCCGTGAGCTGGCCGCCGCCGTCGAGTGGCGCAAAGCCCCTGCATATGAGGGCACCGAAATTTCCCTGATCGCCGATGAGGCGTGCATCCACTACACGTCTCAGGCGCTGGAATTTTCCGTTCAATATGAATGGAGACCAGAGATCGATGTCTCCGGCCTCGACTCGTTCAAGCTGCTGGAGAACGTCTGGAAGTTCGCCCCGGCCCCGACTGACCAACCCAATTTATTAAGCCGCATAACGCTGCACAAGGAGGCTGACGCATGAAGGTTTTGATCAAAGCTACCCACGGCCTGCTCCCGTTTCCGGGCGAGCGCAGGAAGTATGTCCCCAAAGAGGGCGTCCGTGTGGACCTGGACGGCCCGGACAGCGCGTACTGGAAACGCCGCATCGCTGCCAAGGATGCCGAATGCGTTGACGACGCCAAGGCCTCCGCCAAGAAAACCGCCGCCCCGGCGAAAGCAAAAGGAAAGTAGGCCATGAGTATTTCTTTTAACAAGATTCCCGGCCCCGGCCAGCTTCGCACTCCGGGCGTTTATGCCGAGTTCGACGGCTCCCTTGCCCGGCAGGGTCTGCCCATTCTTTCGTATAACGTGCTGATCATGGGGCAGATACTTGCCACCGGTACAGCCACCGCCGAGGATGTGGTGCGCGTAACCAGTGTCAAGAAAGCCCAGACCCTCTTCGGTCGCGGTTCCATGCTTGCCCGTATGATTGAGGCATACCTCAACGTGGACCAGTTCACGCCGCTGTATTGCCTGCCGCTCGATGACAACGCAGATGGTGCAAAGGCGTCGAGGCCAGTCACGATTGCTGGCCCGGCAACTGAGGCCGGAACTCTCAATTTCTATGTGAGCGGTTTGCGTGTCCAGGTCGGTGTCTCCGATACCGAGTCCGCAGACTCTATCGCCACGGACCTGGCTGCCGCCATTAATGCGGATCTCGATCTCGAAGCCACGGCCACAGCCAATGCTGCTGTAGTGACTGTCACCGCCAAGCATAAAGGTGAGGTTGGTAACGCTATCGACCTGCGTCATTCCTATCTGGACGGCGAGTCTCTGCCTGCAGGTATCAGTGTGACTATTGGCGAGCTGGCCCCTGGTACTGGCAACCCCGATCTGTCAACCATCAAGTCTGGCACCGGCCTTGCTGCCCTGCCCGATACCTGGTGGCAGGTCATGATCAGCCCCTACACCGACAGCGCCAACCTGAATGAAATTCATAAAGAACTCGCTGACCGGTACGATCCGACCCGCGAGCTATGGGCCGAACACGTCACCGCCATGCGTGGCACGTTCAATGAATTGGTCGCCAAAGGCGATCAGTATCCCCAGCTGTTTTATTCCTCCATTTGCGCGGCTTACGATACCATCTCCGGCATCGACGTGCAGGCCGCGCAGCTCGGAGCCATGACCGCCTATCACCTCGCAATGTCCCCGGCCCGCCCTCTGGGCGGCATCGGAACTCCACTGGTCCTGCCCGACGTGATGCCCGTTCCCATGAACGAGCGTCTCAACTTCGGAGAACGGAATCAGTTGCTCTTTGCCGGTATTGCCACGGTCAAGGTCAACAACTCGGACCAGGTGGTCATCGAGCGCCTCCTCACCTCCTATCAAGAAAACAGCACAGGCGCTGCCGACGATGCATTCTTGCGCGTCGAAACCTTGGCTACGCTCTGGTATCTGGCTTGGTCCTGGAAAAATCGTATCACCACCAAATATCCGCGCCACTCCCTGGCTGACTTAGGTTTTGAAGTCCAGCCCGGACAGGCAGTGGTCACTCCCGACGTCCTCAATGGCGAATGGGAAGGCCAGCTCCTGCAGTGGGCCAAGGCTGCCCTTGTGGAAAATATCGACGCGGGTATCGCCAACACGGTGTTCCAGCGTAGCGAATCCGATGTGGATCGCGTTGACTCGGAACTCGGCCCGGATCTGGTTAACCAGTTCCTGGTGCTGGCAGGCAAGTTCAGCTTCAGGCTGTAGGAGGATATAAACATGTCCGGATTGGATTCAGGAATTGTAGAGGTAAAGGTAAATGGTGCTGTCATGTTCATCGAGGGGGAATGGTCTTACGACGACGGCACCCCGCGCAAAGAACCCCAGCAGGGTGAAAACTTCACCGCAGCGATTTACAAGCCACAGCCTCGGCAGTGCGCAGGCAATGCCAAGTTTGAGACCTTGTCCGACGAGACTGCTTTCACGTCCATCAAGTCGGAAACATTCACGCTGCGCTTTACCAATGGCGAGGTGATGACCTTTGAGGACGCATGGGCAACCAAGACAGGTGAGGCCAATGCCACCACCGGTTTGATTCCGGTTCAGATCGTGGCCCGCCTCAATCCCAACTCCAGAAAGGGGATGTAAGCCATGCCGGTACTCGCAACGTACAAACTTGAATATCCCGTAGAAATTGAGGAAGCGGACAAGAACATCAAGCGATACGAAGAGGTTAAAGTCCTTCGTCGTATCAAGGGCAAGGACATGCGCTCTGAAGCTTTCCAGCGGATCATGGCTGGAGAGATTCTTGTTGATGATATGTTCGAGATTGCAAACAGGATTTGCGATGTGCCGAGTCATGTCTTTGACGAAATGGTTGCCAACGACATCGAAGGCTTGTTTGAGGCACTGGAACCTTTTTTATCCAAGAAGGATTCCAGAGCCCTGAAGAAGTAAGAAATAGACAGACCGTCCTGGCCCACGTCTTCGGGTGGGGGCCATGGCGCTCTGATGAAATGGACTTGATAGACCTGGTCTACTGGTCGGACGAAGCGGAAAAAGCACTGGAGAGTATGTATGGCTGATCGCAAGGAAAAACTGACATTCGTTATCTCTGCCCTGGACAAAGCCAGCGCGCCATTCAAGCGCATGGCTTCTGCCGCCAACCGCATGGCCGCGCCCTTCCGGCGCATGGGTATGCAATTCAAGGCGATGGGAAAGAACATCGGGTTCGACCGCATGGGCAAGGCCATGGGCCGAGTGCGCGGGGCATTCTCAGAGTTGGGTGGAGCCGTCGCTCGCCTGCTTGCACCGCTGGGTGCATTGGGGTTCGCTCTCGTAAAAGTCTCGACCGATATGCAACGAATCGAGGCCCAGGCCGCCTCGGTGGGAATATCCACCGAGGCGCTCCTGGGCTATGTCGGTGCGGTCAAGGCCTTGGGCTTTGACGCAGACAAGGTCGTGGATCTGGTTGAGGAGATGAACAACAAGATCGGTGAATCCAAAGGACTCGGTGCCACCACGCCAGTCAAGGAAGCCCTGCACATGCTCAAGCTGGACTTCCGGGAGATAGCCAAGCTCAAGCCCGAAGAACAGTTCGAGCGTATTATGAATGCTGCAGCGGGCATGAAGGATCAGCAAATGGCGTCCAGTGCCGTGGACATCCTCATGGGTGGCGATGCCAACAAGATTATGGGCTCCCTGCGTGCCCAAGCCAAGGAGCAGAATACTACTGTTGAAGCATTGCTCGCCAAGTATCGCAAGATGAATCTGACTACAGATGAAGGCCGGGCAGGCCTAAAGCAGTTTGCCGAAGGTTGGAAGAAATTTGCTGCTATTATCTCTTCTGCTTTCACCGAGCTGATGGGTGTGGTCGGCAACCAACTGGCCCCCATGTTTGAAAACATGTCCACATGGATCTTGGAGAATTTTGACGAAATCAAGACCGCCTTCAAGGATAAGCTACCCAGTGCCATCAAGGCCGTTGGTGCTGCGTTCAAGGGGTTATATAAAGCCGTCTCTCCCATCGCGGATTTCTTCTCCTGGCTGAGCGACACAATTGGCACAGAAAATACCGCCATGGTTGCTTTTGCTGGAGTCCTTACTATGACCGTCCTCCCGGCCATAGCCTCGCTGACCACGGCTTTCATTGTCTTGGGTGGGGCTATTGGTTTCACTCCGTTGGGCTGGATCATCGGTGCCTTTGCCGGTCTCGTCGCCATTGGTGTGACCCTGTACAAGAATTGGGATCGTCTCACCGAGCTGTGGGAAAAGTACAGTGACCTGCTGTACTTGACACCGCTGGCTCCGCTCAAAGGCATAATTGATATCGTGGATCGTCTTGTCACCAAGTGGGATGGATTGGTGGCCTCGTTCAAGCGGGGAGCCAACATTTTTTCCGGCGTCGGCAATGCGTTCAAAAACTTTTTTGGGATCGGCGACGAAGATTCGAAGAACCGGGATGCTGCTGAGGTCGCGCAACGTGGAGCAGGTTCCAGATATCTTGAACAGTCACGCGCCACAATGAACAAGGCCCGGACATTTAAATCTTCCCGAACCGAGCATACCAACAATGCCAGTGTGCAAGTGGTGGTGACTGCCCCCGAAGGTTCCACCATGTCCACCTCCGGCGATGCTGACATATCGGCTTCCCTGAATACCGGCATGATGCTGGCGGGGAGTTAGCAATGGGTTTCGCCGGGCGATACCAGGAAGCATCATTCAGGGGCATCCTTTTTCGGGTGAAAAACAATACTCGGTCAAGCGGCCTGCTCGTGGATGAGCATGTCTATCCCGGCAAGCAGGCTCCGGCCAATGTCTACCCGGAGATACTTGGACAGGGTGTCCGATCCTTTTCCATCACTGGATATATCACCGGCAAAGATCATGACCGTCAGCGCAATCAATTGGAACGCGCCTTGGATGAGCCGTCCGTCGGGCAGCTTGTCCTTCCGTTGCGGCCCAAGATGAATGTGGTCTGCCGGTCCTCTTCTTCTTCCGAGGACGAATCCCAGCTCGGCACTACCATCTTCCAGATGACCTTCACCGTGGCGGGTGAGAAGCCGTCGCCGGTGGCGTCGCCCAATACCGGCCGCGCTCTGGCCTCGGCGTCCGGCGAGTTGCGCAATGCCGCCGCCTCGGACTTCGCTGCCGCCTGGAATCCAAAAGGGCCGAGGTGGGTTTATGATTCCGCCGCTGACTCCTGCCAGTCCATCACTGCCGACTATCTTGGCAGGGCCTGCACCGCTGCAGGTGTGCCTGATGTGACAGACGAGGCGCTGTCTCTCTTTGGTCAAAATTTCGAATCCGGGCCGGACCTGGCTCAAGCCTTTCTCTCGATCACCACCAAGGTGGGAGAGGGAGCGAATACGTCTGGCAATGTTATGAACCTGCTGCATCTGGGTGCTCCAATGGTCCAGGTTGCCAACCCGTTCTTCACCTCCACGTCCAGCCAGATCGCTGCCAACTCCGGCGCGGTGAGCAATCTCCTTGACCGGGCATTCGTGGCCGAGGCGGCCGCGCGGGTGGTGCGTGTTCCTCTGGATTCCGATGTGGAGGCCAGCTCGCTCCTGTCTTCCATGCGTCCAGCCATTGACCGGGTTGCTAACGGCGCGTCCAGCCCCGTGTTCCGTGCCGCCAAAGGCTTGTCCGTGGCTGTGGGCAACGATTTGTCCTGCCGTGGTCGCGAGGCTGGGAAGCTCATTTCCATCCCCATCAAAAGAACTGACTCCTTCGAGAATATCTCGCACAAGCTCTATGATTCTGGACAGGATGCTGCCGCCCTGATTCGCCGCAATCGCGCCCAAGTGCCGCATCCCGGTTTCATTCCTCCCGGCGTATCGCTGGAGGCTGTACTCAAACCTGACTTTATGGAGACCGTCTAATGGCCGAGTATATCTCTCCCACGGAATTGGAGTTGCGCGAACAGGCCCTTGCCGACTACGCTGCCGCCCTTGAGATCGATGTCTCCGCCATCCCTTCCAAGTCCTTTGAGCAGGGCCAGGCCAACGCCGACGCAGGCGCGCACATGCGGGTGCTTGATTACAATATATACATTTTAGAGAACGCGCTCCCGGATTCAGCTATTGATGTTTTTCGGAAACGCTGGGCTGGCATTTATGCCATACCATATCTCGAAGCGACCACTGCCTCCGGGCAGGCCAGCGGTTCCGGTGGCACTCCTGCGGCAAGTCTGCCGCAAGGGGCCGAGTTTCAGCGCTCTGACGGTGTCCATTTCACCACCACTGCCTCGGCTGTGGTGAACGAGTCCGGAGACATCGCCGTAAATCTTACCGCTCAGGAAGCTGGCCCGGCTGCGAATACCACCGTCGGTCTGGCCCTGTCTCTGGTAGGCTCCTACGATGGGATTCCTTCCTCGTTCGCGGTCATCGGCTCCGATGGCATTGCCGGTGGCTTTGCAGCAGAGACGCCGAAAGCACATACCTCGCGCATACTTTTTCGCATTCAGAACCCACCTGGCCCTGGCAACAAGGCCGACTTCAAGCGCTGGGCGCGCGAAGCATCTCCCGGTGTGGGCGATGCCTACGTCTACCCGCTGTATAACGGTGCTTTTTCCGTGGCTGTTTTCATTACCACCAAAGACCCGACGGCCCCGGTCCCCAACGCGACTCTGGTGCAGGCCGTTCAGGCCAATCTCAATATCATTGCCAGCGGTCTTGCCATCGTGACGGTGCAGGCGGTGACCGCCAAAACCGTGAACCTTTCCCCGTCGATCACCCCGGACACTTCGGTGGTGCGTAGCGCCGTGGAGCAGGAGTTCAAGGCGTGGCTCTATCGCGCAGGCAAGAACGACGACGAGTTGAACACCACCTTGTACCTGCACGATCTGTCCGCAGCCATTTCCGCAGCGCGCGGCCTGACCACGTTTTCCATGGCTGATCCTGCTGCCGACATTAACATCGCTCCGGCCGAGTATCCTGTGCCCGGCATCATCACCTGGACGTAGCCATGCAAGAGCGAATTATTTTTGAAGTAAACGGGGTCGAATACGGCGGCCTGAAATCTGCGACCATCAAGAGGGGCGTGTCTATGGTGGCCGGACAGTTCGCCGTGGAGTACACCGAGCTGTGGCCTGGCCGCTCAACGCCATGGCCCATCTTGCCGCATTCCCCCGCCCGTATTTTGCTGGGCAGTACCGTACTCATTGACGGGTATGTGGACAAACTACCCATTGAATTCTCTACGCAGAGCCACGTCCTGCGCGCGGCTGGCCGAGACAAGACAGGGCAGCTCGTGGACTGTGATCCGCATCCGTCGCCCGGTGAATTTCGCAACACCAGTCTGGACAAGCTCGCTCGGACCTTTGCCAAGCAAGTGGGGTTGAGCGTTTCCCTGGCCTCAGGTCTCCATCTCTTGCAAGCCCTCGGCGTGGTTCGCCTGTCCGCCGGGCAGTCTTCCTATCGAGCTTTGGAGGAGCAGGCCCGCAAGGACAACGTCCTGTTTGGCCCGACCAGCTCCGGCGATCTTCGCATATTTCGTCCCGGCACTGAGCACGCCAAGGTGCCGCTCATCTTCGGGCAGAACGTTAAGTCCGGCGTTCTGCAAAATGACTGGTCCAATCGGTATTCGCATTACATTGTGGACGGTCAGGATCAGGGATTTGACACTCTGCCCGGACCAGCCGCCCAGGTTCGTGGCGAAGCCTTTGACAAGTCCGTGACCCTGCCGCGCCTCAAGCGGTTTCGTGCTGACAGTGGCATGGACAACGCGTCCGCCAGGAAGCGGGCCGAGTGGGAGGCCTCCACCCGCGCTGCCCGGTCTGTTTCCCTTGTCATCCCCATGCGCGGCTGGCGGCAGAACCCTGCCGACCCCAGCTCTGACCTATGGCGCGAAGGACTGCTGGTGGACGTGGATGTCCCCATGGTGAAAATTTCCGAGGCGCTGCTCATCGAGTCCGTGGATTATGCTTTCGGGCAAAAATACGGGTGCGTCCTGCGCCTTACCCGGCCAGACGCCTGGATTCCCAAACCGCCCAGCCCGGACAAGGACCCATTGTCCGGGGAAGGACAGCCCGACCTCTATGGCTAGTCAGCAAGATTTCATAACTCTTTTGGAAAGAGTGCGCGCCCTTGAGGCCCAGTTGGGCACGTTGATCCAGCGTGGCGAAGTGGTCTCCACCAGCGAAGAGGCCGGGCGCAATCCTGCACTTGATGTCCTTTCCTATGCTGGTTCCCCGGATACCAAGCTGGAGCGCCTCCAGGATTATGGATTTGCTTCCCGTCCGCTGCCCGGTTCCGAGGCCGCCGTGCTTTGGGTTAACGGCAAGCGTGATGTGGCGTTGGTTATTTCCGTTGCCGACCGGCGATATCGCCTTGTCCTGGAGGAAGGCGATGCCGCTCTCTATGACCATCGAGGCCAGAAGGTCCATCTGCATGATAATGGCATGGACGTGAAAGTGATCGGTAACTTGGAGGCCGAAGTAACAAAGGCTGCGATCATTGATTGTCCGCAGACGCACCTGACCGGCAACCTCTATGTGGGCGGCGACCTTGTGGTCAAAGGCATTGGCTCCGGTGATGGTGGTCCCATGCAAATTTCTGGAGGTATTACCAACACGGGAGGCGACATCGTGTCCGATTCCATTGTGTTTGATACTCATACACATGACGAAGTGCAGAGTGGCCCTGACGATACCGGAGGTCCAAAGTGAGTATAGCCCAAATTGAACAGCGCCCCGACTCTGCCGGATTCGACCTGGTCCGCGATCCGGACACCGGCCTGATCCTGATGGCCTCCACTGACCAGGAGCGGCAGACTGCGCTCACTATCATGTCCGTGTTTTCCAACCGTCTGGCAGCGGAAGCCGACGAACTCCCCGCAGGCACCAGTGACCGGCGAGGCTATTGGGGCGATTACCTTCTGCCGCGTATTCAGGGCGGCGTGGATCGCCTTGGGTCCAAGATTTGGACACTCAGTCGC
>JAFLJW010000176.1 GCA_022712815.1 Pseudodesulfovibrio sp.
ATGCCCGGACCTCGGCAATGAGGGCCGCCACGATCTTTTCCTGCTCAAGATAACCGAATATCACCTCACGAACGCCACGGATGGAAACCAGCTTGTCAGCCCAGCCCATACCTTCCTGATAGAGCATCTTGGCCGAAACAAAAGAGGAAAGAAGCGCAAGCTGGTGACCACGAGGAAGATCATTGATGATTCTTTCCCGATATTTTTCGACAAGTATGGCTGGACAATATGATAACAAAACTTCTGTCAGACCAGGATCATCTGCAACAACTGAAACGGATTCTTCCAGAACCTTATCCACTGTGTCTGCCAGGGAATTGATGGATTCAGACAACTCGTAGGAAAGTTCGGTAATGGTCCGGCTCCCGCCCGCCAGCTTGAATTCCCGCATGAGCACTCGCGCTTCGGAACGAGCACGAACCCGAAGAACATCAAGCAACTGAGTTACATAAAGGTCCTTGATTTCCAGAAACTCATCCTCGTTCAGGATAAGCCCGGCCAGAATTTCATAAGACGAGCAAATGACACCGGTCTTGTTGGCAGAGGGACCGGGTACAACCAAGGCACCCACCTTTTCAAGATTGGCCCTTGCATCCTTGGAAATAAAGATGTTCGCACCTTCGACAATCCCCTTGGCTGAAGGCGTGCCGTCAATCCGGAGAAAGTCCTTCCAGTTTCCCATATTAATGGTGTCAGGACGCCCGCCGGAGGGAATGAAGATATCGGCCACAGCGGTATTGTGCAAACTGTTGCGGATGCGGGCTCCATCAGGGTCCTCCGTGGAAACAACGAAAGCTCCCTTGCCCTTGAGTTTGGTCTTGTCAAAATTGGAGGCCTTGAAATTGCCCTCCATCAGGCGAATCAACTCGGTGTGGTCCATGCCGTCAGGGTCATAGGCCGCGCCATGCCCATCGGTCATGGCAACGATACATGCATTGTCGCCGTACTCACGCATGAGAATTCTCATGACATTGGATGCGACATCGCCTGCCGGACCGCCAGTGATCTTGACCGAAAACGGTTCAGTTTTTGGATCAATGCCCAATGTCCGCAGCAGTTCATCGGCAAAGACGATGACTCCCTCGCTGGTCACACCGTATTTCTTGTGGGCGATGCCTGCGCCGGGCTTGGAGCTCATGAACGCGCTCGGCCATTTGTAGCCGCGCTTCACGGCCCGGTCAGCGATCCACTGGATGTGATCGGGCGTGATATTTTCATCCGGACCAAGAAAGATGATTTCTTCGCGGTTCAGGTAGTCCACGATACCGGGCTGCACGAACCCGTCCGCGCCCTCCGGGATCACGAGCAGGTCCAGAAAGGAATCGACCATGCTTTTCACGGCCAGATCAATGTCCCCCTCCGGTCCCAGCAAGATAACGGCCTTGGAACCGCCTTCGGGAATATCCTTGTTCTTAAACTGCTGCGCACTGGCGAGCTTGGTGACCTCATCAAACAGACGGTTGGATTCCATCTCAAACCCTTCCTGACTCCAGGTGCGCACCACACGCACTCCACCGCGAGCCGTGTCCCGATACCGGACATGAAATGCAAAGCTGTACGGACCGTGGAAACAGTAAATTCCAAAAGGCCGCTCCGCCTTGGGCATGGGGGCCAGAATGATCGGGTCGAGCCTGAAACTCAGGCCGAGCTTGTGCTTGAGGTAATAATTCGTTCTCAGGGTATACCGGAAGAATCTGTAGATATAGGTCATGATATCGCGCTGATTGGAACTGTTAATGCCATGAATGGCGACACGCACAACCTTGCGCCGCTCTGCCACGACCAGCTCCCGATCCCCTTTGAAATCAGGATCGAACCGGGCATCGAAATAGTCAAACAGCATCCGGGTCACGTCACGGTGCTTGAGCACTGCATAAACAATCCGGTTGGATGTATAGGCATGCATATCCTTGCTGACAAGAAATTGGTGGGCGAACTCACTTGCCGCCTGCATGAGCATGATTTGTCCAAGGTTCCACCCTTCTTCCTCGGCAAAGGCTTCCAGTCCATGAAATGCAAACCACTTGGTCAGCTCAAGCTGCTTTTTCAGCCGCTTCCACTGCGGTGAGTCCTCGGTGAGCCTGATACGTGCATGGTCCAGATAAAAACTCATGATAACAATGGGAATCTTCACACCCCGCTCGAATTCATCAGAATACGCACGGTCCACCGGAATATCCTCCCAGGCAAAGACATTGACCACGCGCAGAAGCAATCCCTTGCGAGGCGGATTTGCCATTGCTACGCTGACACGGTCAAAGCCGGAATGAACATCCCTCTCCAAAATGACTTGCACGCGCTCCTGCTGCTCCACGCAATTGCACGTCTGGAAATGACGTACCGCCCTGCCCGGCTCGAACTTTTCCACATAGTCCTCGCTCACCGAAGACAGGAAAAACTCAAAATCCTCTGCCGCGTCCGAATCAACGGCAACACTACCCTCACGAACCATTTTAAGCGCATCTTCAACACTATCGCCATCCGTTGCGCATTGAGCCTGCGGGCTGAAAAGAAGTGTATCAAGCCGGATGGAATCGTCTCGACTGGAATAAATGCGGGCAATCTGGATATCCTTGTCACTGTATCCCCGAAGCACCTTGGCCAAAGATTTCATATCCCCACCAGGCGAAATATGAGTCACCTTGGAACCGCAAGGACTGCGCAAGGCTATGGTCTGTTTTTCGTCCCGGACCATGCCGGACAAAAGAGCCATGACATGCTTGATCTGCTCCTCTTCACTATGGGTCCGAAAATAATACTCCGGCATATCCTTATAAAACCATGGAATAAGCTTTCCAGCCGACTCTTGGAGCCTGCTTACAACTTTTTCACGAATATCAGACGGATTTATAGCAATTTCATCACTCATTGTTCGCCCCATTGCTCTATTTTAAAATCTTACATATACTAAGGTTGTGCATGTCCCTGTTATTAGAGTCAAGTATTTGAAAAAAAATCATTCCCATCCTTTTAGTTCAATTATAAATGTATTACGTATCATTCTAATGCCGTGGACATAAAAACTGTGACACGGTATGAATTGTGGAGCCGAACCATGGTGGCCGGCATGAATATGGTTTTGGGAGAATATCCATGAGCAGCAATGCAATAGACACCGGAATACTGCTTGAATCGGGGACCAACGAGCTCGAAATCCTCGAATTTTATATCAATGAGATTCGCAATGAGGGCGAAGAACCGGTACCCAATTTTTTTGGCATCAATGTAGCCAAAGTCATGCAGGTCATCGAGACCCCGGCCCTTGAGCCGCCGGAATCTGCTCCCCATCCGTCTTTCATGGGAACCATCCCCCTGCGGGAGCTTATCCTGCCGGTCCTCGACCTCTCCGTATGGCTTGAGATCGACATGCCAAAGACTGAACGCGACATCGTCATTGTCACCGAATTCAGTAAATCCGTGATTGGATTTCTCGTCTCAGGTGTGACCGAAATCCATCGGGTCGGATGGGGTAAAGTCATTCCGCCATCAAGCATTATCTCCAAGAACACGGATGCCATTGTCGGCCTCATCGACAAAGGGGACTATTTCGTTCAGCTCCTCGACCTCGAAACCATCCTGGCCCAGTTCACACCTGATGGTGAAACCGAAATGGCCATTTCCGAAAAGCGGTACAAAATACTTGTGGCCGACGACTCTGCCACCATCCGCATGATGGTCGAAAAAAATCTTACCAAGGCCAACTTCGAGCCACTCATAACCAACAATGGCGAGGAAGCCTTGAAAACTCTTTTGAAATTCAAGGCAAAGGCGGAAGCAGAAGGCAAGGATATCACCGAATACGTGGACCTGATCGTATCCGATATTGAAATGCCTCTTATGGACGGCTTCAGTTTAACCAAAAATATTAAAACAGATCCAGTCTTGCAAAAGCTTCCGGTTATCCTCTATTCCTCCATAATAACCAAAGAACTGAGGCATAAGGGAGAATCTGTAGGTGCAAATTTGCAGATATCCAAACCCGATCTACAGACGATTCCGAAAAAAGCTATCGAACTTATTGAAGGCGGCACCGATTGATCCAATACGGTGACGAAGTCCTCGAAGTCTTCCTTGAAGAAACAACGGAACGACTCGATTCCATTGAAACGGGATTGCTAAAACTTGAAAGCTGCAGCAAGGATAATGTCTGCGACGAAGAAATCATAAATTCCATTTTCCGGGATGCCCACTCGGTCAAGGCGGGTTCCAACCTTCTGGAACTCAAACAAATCGAGAAACTCTCGAACAAATTGGAAAATGTCCTCGAAATGATCAGGAAAGACAAACTGGAACCCAGTGAAATGATCATTACTGCCAGCCTGGAATCCGTGGACAAGCTCAGGGAGCTGGTCGAGAATATTGAAGCCAGCGAGACCATCAGCATCCAGATGCACACATCAATGCTGGAAATCGCCGTAAAAAAAACCCTTGAAAAGACAAAATAAATATCACGTAAAAAACAGCGGTCACACCCTTTCAGGCGTGACCGCTGTTTTTTTATGGAACAAATTTTAGTTCTTTAAAGTATTGAGAAATTCCTGGGCCTCCTGCATCTGGCCAAAAGAGGTGTTCTTGAAGACCTCACTCTCCACCGCCTTGACGAACTCGTCGTAGCTCATGATTTTGAAATCCATCATGACACCCTTGACCTTGAAATACATTTCAAGGAAGGCGATAAGCGGTTCGTCCGCAAGAATCCCGACCATTTCCTGACCATCAGTAAGTGATGTGAACGGCTTGTTCATGCCGCCCAAATAAAACATGTCCAGTCCGCTTTTGCCGTCAGTGATAACACCCAGCAAATTGAATGTTTGCAGCTTGGCAATGAATTCCTCGGGCAGGTCCGGGAACTCCAAAAGATCCTTTTTCGGAAATACCGCGGCAAAAACCATCTGCCCGTCTTCTTCAGCCATGGTATGCCTGAAAACATGTTCCTCGCGGTTCTTCCGAGCTGCCTTGATGGTCTCGTACAGATCGCATGCAAATGCGAGTTTCAGCTCCTGTAAGACTTTTTCATCCATTGTATTGCTCCGTAGCTAGATTATTCCATGTAAAGGACCGCCCGGTGCGCCCAGTTCATCCACACGTTTTTCAACTTCCGGGTCAGATTCAAGCGGCGGTGCATGATATGTCTTGAGCCGGGCATCAATGACCACGGCTGTCTTCGCGCCCCAATGTTTTGCATGGGTAAATGCACCCACACCGTAAATATCCGTGGCCGGGTCCGAGCGGGTGAAGGTCACCCACAGGAAATTATCCCAATCCGCTACCGTGAATTTCGCATTGTCGGCCACAACTATCATGGGAAATTTCTCTATTCCCTTCACCTTTTCCAGCATATCTCCCAATCTGTCCAGAGCCGGGTCCTGCTGATCCCGTTTCTTCCGATGTTTTGGTCCCTTGATGACCAGTATTCCCGGCGCAAAAACTACCGGATCGCGGAAACCTCGTGGCAAATCAAGACCCGCAGGCACTTCACCTCCGAGTTCACGTTTACGGGAACCCGCAGCCGCAAACACGAGTTTCGACCCCTGATTCAGGCTGATGCCCGAATAATCCAGCGTATCAATGGTGGTTCTGGTAATGAAATGCAGATCACGCGTCAAATCGACCCGCTCCAGCATGTGCCGAAAAAACGCAGGGATATCGTGACAGGACACGCCACCATGCATGTCTTCCTTTGCCGCGATGAACACGTACTTGGAAAGCGAAGTCTGGGTGTTGCCCAAAAGCGACATGGCATTTGTCAGCAACTCCTGTGGCTGTCGCTCTTTGGCGTAGGGAACGTATCGCTCGCTGCCAACAGCCAGAAGCAACGGGTGTACTCCGGCGGCATCCACCGCGTGAACTTCGTGCACGCCGGAAAAAACAGACGGCACCAGATCAGCGGTCAATTCGTGGATGAACTCGCCAAACATGGTGTCTTCCTGAGGAGGACGGCCCACCGTGGTAAACGGCCAGATGGCATCGTTGCGGTGAAAGACCTTCTCCACTTTGAGGACCGGAAAATCATGGGCCAGACTGTAGTAACCAAGGTGATCGCCAAACGGACCTTCCGTTTTTTCCACCCCCTGAACAATTGTCCCGCAAATACAAAAATCCGCCTGGGCAGGGATGGGCAGACCTCCTTCCCGGCTGATCATGGGAATACGATGCCCGGCCATGGCACCGGCAAAGAAAATTTCAGCCAGCCCTTCGGG